>JAUWTE010000061.1 GCA_030609765.1 Acidobacteriota bacterium | reverse complement strand
TGCGCCAAGAGCATGTCGCCTCGGTCGAAATACGTGCTCGCGACCAGGCTGAGGAGATGCTTCTCGACCTGCTTTTGCCGCCGATTCGCCCCACACCCCCAGTTACCGGCGTTGAGGATGCGGCCGAGGCGCGCGTCGACCGAAGAGAGACGAGGGAGAAGCTGCGTACGCAGCTCCGCGATGGCTTCCTCGACGAGCGTAGTGTTGAGGTCGAGGTGAGTGAGGGCTCGTTTCCGACCTTCCAGATCTTCACCGGCCAGGGCGCGGAGCAGATGGACGTCAGCATGAAAAACATGCTGCCGAACATCTTCGGCGGCCAGCGAACGCGGCGGCGGATGCGGGTGCCGGAGGCACTGGAGCACCTCGAGCGTGAGGCTGCCGAAGGCCTGATCAACGAGCAAGAGGTGACTCGCGAGGCCATCGACAGGGTCGAGACTTCGGGAATCATCTTTCTCGACGAGCTCGACAAGATCGCCGGTCGAGAGGGGGGCCACGGACCGGATGTCTCACGTGAGGGAGTGCAGCGCGACATTCTCCCGATCGTCGAAGGTACGGTCGTGAACACACGCTATGGCATGGTGCGCTCCGATCACATTCTCTTCTTGTCGGCCGGGGCGTTCCATTCGACCAAACCGAGCGACCTCATCCCCGAGTTGCAGGGACGCTTCCCTATTCGCGTGGAGCTCGACGCCCTCAGCAAGGAGGATCTGGTGCGCATCCTCACGGAGCCCGAAAATGCGCTGGTGCGACAGTACGTAGCCCTTCTTTTCACTGAGGGCGTGCAGGTGGAATTCTCGGAGGGCGCGGTGGCCACGATCGCGGAGTATGCTGCACTGGTCAATGATCGCACCGAGAACATCGGCGCACGGCGACTGCACACGATCATGGAAAGGGTGGTGGAGGAATTGTCCTTCACGGCGCCGGAGCGCTCCGGCGAGAAGGTCACCATCGACGACGATTATGTTCGCGCCGCATTGAAGGATCTCGTTGCGGACGAGGACCTGTCGAAATACATCCTGTGAAATCAGCCCGAACATCTCTCGGATATCCGGTCATTGTTAGCGCTGTCGCGGGCCTGTGCCTAGTCGCCATTGCCTGCGGTCACCGCGGTGATCCGCGCCCACCGATCTACCCGGCCCCGCCGCCCATCACGCGGCTCACGGTCTCCCAGGCGGGAACCAACGCGATTCTTCGCTTTCCTCTCCCTCCCGCGAGCATCGAGGCGGGTAATGACACGATCGAAGTGTCAACGATCGAGGTCCTCGTGTACGCGGAGCGCTATCCGATTCTGGACGTCGCGCTGCTGGCCACGGCCCTGGAGCGGCATCGCGATCTGATCATGGAGGACGCCATCGCCGCCGCAGCGGTTGCTGCCGAGGCCGACCGCCTCGAGGCCATCCGGAATCAGTTTGAAGATCCTGAGGAGGCGGCCGCGGCGGTGGCAGCGGCACAGGAGGAGGCCGCCAAGGCTGCCGAGGCGAGAGAAGAGGAAGAGGAAGGACGGCAGACGCGCGATGAGGACGCAAGGCTGATCTACCACATTTCGCCCTCGGTTCGTGAGGTCTGGCGAAATGAGGACATCACACCCGAGGTCATTCTCAACACCGCCCGCACTCTCGAGGCGGCGGCAAGCACCGTGTGGGCACAGATCGGCCTGCCGACAACGGTGCTCGATCCGAGTATACCCATATTGCTGCCAGACTCGTCCGAGCTCGCCGAGCTCGCGGAAGTCCTGCTAGCGGAGATTGAATACGAACGTGAGATCCCGGTAGAGATCTTCGTGACTCGCGCCGGCGCCCCGCAGCGCATGTCTTTCGAGGATGCAGAGGATCGCGTCGTCGAGGAGCTCGTCCATCTCGTTCATCCCATGGGAATACCTTCGCCAGACGAAATCAAAACGCGCTATTTCTTTTCGGTTCGAGCGCGCTCGGCGCGCAACGTAGAGGGTGAGGTAAGAACGGTCAGGTCACTGGCTCCGTCTCCGGTGCCTTTGTCGCCAACCAACGTCACAACGGCGCTAGGCTTCGAGCCTCGGCCCACCCCCATCCCCCTGATACTGCCGGTCTTGATCCCGGGGGTGGATGAGAGCCAGCCCGCCGGGATCAACGTGAGTTGGGATCAGCCGCCTGGCGATGTTTGGGGCAGGCTGCTCGAAACACCCTCGCTGGTGTACAACATCTATCGCATCAGGATCAGTGAGGATGCCGATCTGGTTGCCCCGGAAGTGCCCGCTGAGCCAATCCAGGAGGAGCTACCTGCAACACCACAGGAAGAGCTCTCCTCGGCATTCCGAGAAGAGCTCTCTGCATCGCCACTCAACACGAGACCTCTCACCAGGACTGCGTACATCGATCGTTCGATGGATTGGGGGGAATCCTACGTCTACGAAGTCCGTGCCATGGTTGAGCCACCACTCGGTGCGGGGCTACGCGAGAGCGCCGGGGCAAGGAGCACGCCGATCGCAGCCGTCGACACCTTCGCGCCCGACGCGCCCACGGATCTGCAAGTAGTGCGGGCCGGAAGCCAAGTACGACTGCAGTGGAGGGCCGCCGCAATCTCAGACCTCCAGGGCTACCGCATCTATCGACATCCCCTGCCTGCGCCGCTGACAATCGACGATACATGGGAGGCGCTCACGCCCGAGCCGATCGGGGCTACGCGCTTCCTCGACTCCACTACCGAAGGCGGCGTCCGCTATGCCTACGCCGTGGTGACGGTGGATCAGATGGGGAATACCAGCGAGCCGCTGATCACCGAGGAACCCGGAGTATTCGAGGAGTGACACGAGACCGAGATTGGCCCCTTTCTTTCGCCAAGTACTCTGGCGCCGGAAACGACTTCATCATCATCGATGGCCGCACTGCGGTGCTCCAGGGTGATCCTTCGGCCTTGGCCAAAGGCCTGTGCCGGCGAGGCCGGTCGGTGGGCGCCGACGGTCTCATTCTTCTCGAGCCGCCGGGCGCGGATGACCCACCGAACACATCCGTTCGCATGCGGCTGTGGAACGCCGACGGCTCCGTCGCCGAAATCTCCGGCAACGGGGCACGCTGCGTGGCCCGATATCTCGTCGACGAAGGCGCCTCGGGCAGCGAGCTATTGCTCGCCACTGACGTCGGTCCAGTGCAGGCCTGGGTGGAGGGCGAGTTCTGCCGCGTGCGGCTACCCATGACGGCGTGTGTCCACCCGAACCGGCGCATGCGGGTCGAGGGACGCAATCTTACGGGTACCTACGTCGAGGTCGGCGTGCCTTTCTTCGTCTGTTTCCATGATGACCCGGACGATCTGCCCGTACGTTTCCTGGGCCGCGCGATTCGCAATCATCCCGATCTTGCCCCGCGTGGTGCCAATGTGGATTTCGTTCGCGTGGTCAACGAGCAGCAGCTCTACTTCCGAGTTTATGAGCGTGGCGTCGAGGACGAAACGCTCTCGTCAGGCACAGGGAGCCTGAGCGCAGCTCTCGCGGCCGCGGCGGCCGATAAGGTCGAATCTCCCGTCGCCTGCGAGGCCCGCGGCGCCGTGCTCACGGTGAGATTCCGGGCCCGCCCAGCCGATGAGCCTGCATCCGACTCCGAGACCACGGACGAGTCTGAGACCGTCAGCGCGAACGACGAAGCCTCCTCTGCCCCGTTGATCATCGGCGACGAGGAAGCGATCGAGTTCGTCGACCTCGAGATCGAGGGCGATGTTCACCTCATCTGCCGCGGCGAGGCGGACCTCGAGGCCGTCAGCTAGCCTCGGTCGGCGGTCGGCACGGGGTAATCACCTAGGCGGACAGTTCACGCGGAGTAATCTTTCTAGCGGATCGGAACACTGTGCCACCGCGCTCAAGCGTCCGCTACGGCGATCACCCCGCGCCTCCCTCGGGCCCCGCGCTCACGCGCCCGCTACGGCGATCACCCCACGCTTCCCCGGCCATCGCCTGCCGGACCGCCCCCGTCGCACTGCGAGATGCGATTCCTTCATATCCTTGGATTCTCGTGGATCGCGGCATGGCGGTAGGACATCGCCACGAACTGTCTAGATATGGAATGGGGTGTCGCTACGAAGATATGAATTGTCTGTTCAGGGAATGGGCGGGCACCTACGCCCGAAGCCATCGACCAACTAGACGAGGATCAGCTCGGCATCAGTGCTTGAGTTCGGATCAGATCAGTGGCCTTCGTACACCACCTGACGGGACGTGACCGGGAACCGTCGTCCGAGCGCAAGCGAGGGCAATGGTCGGAGCCTGAGGAATGGCAGGTGCCTCCCTGTCAGCTAAGGCGAGCAGCTCCGGGTTGCCTCAGGGTGCAGACGGATCTCGCCTGCCCGACAACAGAGAAGCACGGGGTGGTCGCCGGAACAGGCGCTCGAGTGCGGGACAGGCACAAGGAGGGGCGCGGGCATCGCCATGGCGAATGCTTGAACGCGGGCCCGAGGGAGGTGCGGGGTGATCGCCGTAGCGGACACTTGAGCGCGGTGGCACGGTGTTAGGATTCGCTAGACCGACTACTCCGCGTGAACTGTCCGCCTAGGTGATTACCCCGTGCCGACCGCCAACCGAGGCTAGCCACTGTCCGCCGATGTGATTACCCAGTGACTCCCTCCGATTACGTGGTCAGAGCGAGCTAGGGGCTTCGATGGCGGCGCTGCAGGGCGTTGACGACCGGGAGCGCAACCAGAACCCCGACGACCACCGCCATCACGTTGATCTGTACATCCTCCCAGTCGAAGTAGCGCCGTGGCCAGAGGATCTGCAGGAGCTCGTCGAGGAGGCCGATGGCGCTCCCCACGACCAACGCCAGGAGGGCCGGGCGGATCCATCCAGAGTGTCCGGCCTGTTCCTCGCTCGAGTCACTGGCGGTGCCTTTCCAGCCCGCGTAGAGCAATCCTGCCAGCAGACCGTTTCCGACATAATGCTGGCGCTCTTGAGGATATCGGGCGGTCATCGTGCCCGCCGCGTAGATGAGCATTGACGATGCAATCAGCCAGCGGTCAAGGACCGTGGTGAGGCGCCAGAGCCGGGCGCCGAGGACCACCACGACCAGACCTCCGAGGGCCACGAGGGCATAGGCCGTGCGATCGAGCGCCGCCTCTCCCCAGGTTTCCTTGAAGAAGTCGATTCCGTACCCGAGGAACGGCTGTACCGAAAGCAGCACAACGACATACACAGTTACAAGGATCCAATAGGATCTAGCCCGCATTCTTCTCCGTGGTCATCGCTCGGTGCCCACGCCCCCACCCGGCTCTTGAACAGACGGGTCTCTCTCAGGGGCCTCCTCCGTGCAGGGGCAAGGCATCGCTACCTTCTCCTCCGGTGGCGGCACCCGAACGGTCCAAGACACCAGCTCTCCACCCGCAAAGGCGGCGGAACGATCTTCGTAGTCCCAGCGCAGATCGAGCCCCGGGATTTCACCGGCCAGTGAGGTTGCTGTGGGCTCTCCCCAGCTCAGCCCGACCTGTTCGGCTGTCATGCCGGCACGCACCTGGCCCGCGAGAACCAGTTGTTTGTCCTCCATGGCCCAGTCGCTGGACATGACTCGGTCCCAGATTTGATCTACCTCGTCGATCGGACGTCCGGAGACAGCCAGGGAGGTTCGTGCGAAGGCTCGAACCGGCCGGTAGCTTGAAACCGTCACACGGTGCAAGGGAATGACCGACGGATCCAGTGTTTGCGGCCACGTCGTCAGTCGCAATACAGCCTGCTCGAAGATCGCAGCCCCCGCCTGCTCAACGGCAAGGCTGGTATCCAGGGGCAGCAGCCGCACCGTCAGCCATTCCGCACCCTCTGGAACAGTGAACGTCACGCTCACCAGTGTGGAGGTTTCGTTCACCGTGCCCCCCGCAGAGAATCTCTCGCCGCCAACCTCGACGTCGATCCCGATGGCCGCCGAGGCCGTCGCTTTCGGTGGAGTGCGCGCCCAGACATCCAGGCTGAGCTCTCGCCCGTGCAACTTGGTGACAATCTCAGGCCCGAGATCTTGCTGTAAGTAGACCGCGTGCCGGCGGGCATTGTCGCGCAGGACAATCCCCGGGGGCGGGGTCGAGCTGAAGACCCGCGGCGGAGTGGCTGTAGCGACTGTCACGGTCGGCCAGACCACGGAGGTCAGGTTGCGGAGCCCGGTTCTCGAGTTGGGCTTCCAGGCATTGGCCTCTACTTCTGGAGCCGGAATCGCGGGTGCCGCTTCAACGGAGCCGGCAACGGCGCCACGCGGATCCATTGCACCTACCAGTCGCCAGCACGGAATATCGAATCCCCCGGGTGACTGTGGCCCAGTCCTGTCGAGCACAAGAGACGGATTGCCGAGAAGACCGAGTGACCTTCCGAGGTACTGCACCGGCCTGAGCAGCCTCCAGGTGGTGCCGTTCCAGCGAAAAAGCAGGGGCAGGAGATCCGGGACATGGAGTTGGCCGGGAATCGGCTCAGTCGGCCACGCCCCCAATCCCTGCACGCCGCCGAGAATCTCTATCGCCTCTTGTGCGGCATCAATCGGTACCAATCGGGCGCCCACGCCAACGAGGTCGCCAAACTCGAGATCGTACTCCGGTCCGATGGCCACAACACTCGTCCACCAGTGACTCGCACTGCCGCTTGCCGGCGGCGTGGCCTCCCCAGAGGCCTGTTCCTGAGCCGGACCTGCGCTCACCGAGGCAGGCGCAACGAGAACAGCCGTGGTGCCCGCCACCTGTGAGTATTCCCATTCGTTGAAGGGTGCCAGGAACACCTGCTCGCGGCGTTCCAATTTCCAGGGATAGGCGACAACTGACCAATCGCGTCCGAAGTCGTCGGTGACCTCGCCGATATATTCCAGCGAGCTCCCGATCGCCATTGTCGACAAAACAGTCGCGCTGCCACTCGCCTCGATCAGCAGCGGCGCCGGCTCGAGGAAGAAGGCTCGTGGCAGTGGCTCTGCCTCGACGGTCGCAGGATATGGGCCGTGCAGCCCTTCCACGATTCCCTCACCGGGAGCGCTCCCCCGCAGCTCATTCTGGCTGCTGGCCATCGACCAGCCAGAGAGCAGCACAGCGACACCGCAGACCAGCGCCGCCATTCGAGACCACCGGGCAAAGAGCATCGATCGTCGGACCTCAGCCCACGGTCTCGCCCGGCTCGATATCGAAGACCTCGACGTCCAAGCCGCGCGCCTCGCACTCTGAGCGCAGCGCGTCAGGCGTGCCGGTGAGCAAGGGAAAAGTACCGTAGTGCATGGGAATCACCCGCGATACATCCAGGAGCTCGCAGGCCTTGGCCGCCTCGAGTGGCCCCATCGTAAAATGGTCACCCACAGGAAGAAGGGCGAGGTCGGGGCGGTATAGCTCGCCGATCAGAGCCATATCGGAGAACACAGCCGTGTCCCCCGCGAAGTAGATACGCTTGCCGTTCTCGAAGGTGATCACATAGCCACACTCGCTGCCACCGTAACGGATTTCTCCGTCGTCGAGAATGCCGCCCGAGTGCAGCGCGTGCACCATCGTCACATCGAGGCCGAGCACCTCCTGCGTCCCACCTTTGTTCATGGGGCGCATGACGTCCTCTGGGAGCCCCTTGCTCTGCAACCAGTGGGCGAGCTCGAAGATGGCCACCACGGCCTCGGGTGTGGTCTGCTGGTAGACCTCCACGGCGTCTGCCATGTGGTCGAAATGTCCGTGTGTGACCAGCATCGCATCGAGGCTCTCAATTTGTTTGTGCTCCTGCGGGCACGCCGGGTTGTTCATGACCCACGGATCGACGAGCACCTCGAGGCCCTCGGGACTCGTCATCAAAAACGTCGAGTGCCCCAAATACTTGAACCGTACGTCCAGATCGAGGGACATACTTCACTCTCCTTCTGGTTGGAAAGGAAGGTCTGATACTTCAGCCGCCAGCGATTCGCCGCTATCTGTTCGCACTGTCAGCTCGGTACCCGCAGCAGCGAGCTCACGGCGCACGTAGCCAAGGCCAATGGGACCGAGGCGCGGCGACTCTGCCACTGAAGTCACCTTCCCGACTTCACGCTCCTGTGCGAACAGGCTGGCTCCTCGTGCTACCGGCTCACGAAAACGCAATCCGGCCAGGAGACGATTAACATTACCCCGGTAGTGGATGCGCGCCACTGTTTCCTGTCCAAGGTAGCAACCTTTGTCGTAGCTGATGGCGTCGTCGAGCCGGGCCTCCTGGGGAAACTGCTCGCCGGTGAGCTCGGAGCCATGGCGCGGCAACCCGGCCTCGACGCGAAGAACCTCTGCCGCTTCGTCTCCGACATCCGGTAGCTTCCCATCAGCCAAGAGCCGCAGGGTCGCAATGACGTCGGCGAGGGCTCCGCGGGGTACGTGGATTTCGAGCCCCTCGGCAGCGAGGGCAGTGGTGCGACCGAGCCGCACGTCCACACCCGCCACGGATGCCCTGACATGACCGTGCGAGGCGGCGGGCGGCAGCTGGATCCCGGCGCCTTGCAGGAGCGCATCAGCCCCGGGCCCGATGAGGCCCACAACGCCCTCCTCATCCTCGAGCTGGTGAAATTGCACGGGTGTGGCGAGCACATATTTGCGCAGGCTGCCGAGCACGGTTTCAACAACTCCAGCATCGCAGGCCATGATGATCGCCTCGCTCTCGACCCAGAGATCGAGATCTCCCTGCACCTTGCCCTTGTTGTCGAGCAACAGGGTCCTGCATCCGTCTCCCGCCGCCAGCGCTTGAATCTCGTTGCTCAGCATCCCCTGCAGAAAGCCGACTCGCCCGTCACCACCGATAGAGACAAGCGTGCGCCACGGCCTCTGCATGAGGGCGACGCTGGAGCGGGCTGCTTCGTACTCGGTCGAAAAGGGCATGGTCACGGCTATCCTGTCTCGACCTCGGAGATCAAAAGCACGACACCCGTGTTACCGGCCTGGACGGGTCCCACCATGCCGCTCAGATCCCCTGCGGTAGCGGTCGCGGCGTTGCCATCCTGGTCGATCCGCGCACTGATCGAGAGCTCGCCAACGAGTGGGGTGTTCGGGACCATGGAGTCGATCTCACTGATGACGAATTGCAGGGGGAAGCTCGGCGACGAGTGACGCTGCACTGCCAGAGGGGCCCCCCCCTCTCGTCCCGCGATCCTGACGACCAGATAAAGCGTGGCGTTGGCGGGAACCTGCGCAGCCAGCTCAGGAGCAACCTCCACCGTGCCGGAGATTCGTGTTTGTCCGGTGCTGGATGGGGGCGCGGCCGTCGACGTTGCAGCGGTATCCTGCGCGGATTGCGGAGCAGGAATAGCCGCGGCCTCATCGCTGCCGATGTCTTCAACATTACGTGAAACGCAACCCTGGCCCACCACCAGAACCACGACGATCAAGATCCAAAGACAGCGACTGAACGATTGCCTCATCCTTCACCTTCCGTAGGGGAATACCAATCATCGGCCAGAGAGTCCAGCTATGCGATTCTACAGAACCGCCAGCTCTCTGTAGAGATCCAGGTACTGGCGCCCGACAGCGCTCCAGCTAAATTGTTCTTTGCATAGCTCCTGGCCAGCACGTCCCATGCTACCGCCGTCGACTTCGGCGCTCCACGCCAGCGCCTGGGCCAGTTCCTCCACGTTGCCCGGTGCTACGAGGCGACCGGTGACGCCGTCGATCACCTTGTCGGGCAAGCCGCCACTGCGTGTGGCCAGCACGGGCAGCCCATGCGCCATGGCTTCCAGCGTTACGATGCTGGAGCCTTCGTACAGTGTCGGGTGGACGAACCAATCGGCCACCGCATAGAGGCTGTGTAGATCGCGATCCGACACGGAACCGACCAGGCGACAGCGGGACGCCAAACCCGCAGCGGCAATCTCTGATTCGACTTCCGGAAGAGCCGGACCGTTCCCAACCAGCAGCCACGACCAGTTGTCGGGCAGTGCGCCGGCGGCCAAGGCGAGGGCCGCCGGAACGAGCTCGAAGCCCTTGTTGGGAGCCACCCGGCCCACGGACATGAAAAGTGGCGCCGCCTCACTCAGGCCGAGCTCGCTCAGGAGCTCTCGTCCGCGCTCGGGGCTGGCCAGGCGCTCGCACTCTTGCAGGTCGACCGCGTTGGGAATGACGATCTGCTCAGCCGGCGGTATTCCGAGGTGTTTCTCGACCACGGGTTGTAGCGAAACATCTGTCGTCACGACCGCTTTGCTCGCCGCTGCGACCCGACGGATACAGGCTCGGAAGGGTGCGTAGGCGAGATGCTTGAAAACGCCCGGCGCGCGGAACTCCTCGAAGCCTTGTGTGGTCAGGAGCAACGGAAAGTGGATTCGCTCCCTCTGGGCAGCACGCGCCAGACCCCAGCCCGCCATTCCGTGCACGTGCGCGAGGGACCATGCGCAGGGTCCATCCTCCGCGCCCATGGCGAGCCGTGACATCCAGCGCGAGACGCGTAAGGACCACGCCGGATAATTCGTGATTCGGTCCAGCACTACGGTCCCCCGCCGGGTCCCGATTGGCAGCCAGCGACCGGGCACCCAATGCACTACGACATTGTCGGGCAGGACGGAGGAAAGGGCCTGCGCTCGCTGCGCGTCAGAGGGTGTCTCCGAAAACAGGTCGATCTCCACGCCGCTCGCTGCAAGGCTACGAACCAGCTCGAAGACATGCCGCTCGAGACCTCCGGGCCCATGCGCCGGATGGACGCGACGAGAGACCATCGCCACCCGCAGCGGCGCCTCGTAGTTGCGGTGCTCAGGCATTGCCGGCACCGCGACCAGCCGCCTCCATCGCCGCTTCATAGGCGGCAACGACCTGCGGATACACCGCTGCAGGAGAGAAGGTCCGCCGTGCATATTCCCGTGCGGCCTCGCCAACGCGCTCGCGCTC
>JAUWTE010000156.1 GCA_030609765.1 Acidobacteriota bacterium | reverse complement strand
CAGTGACGATTTTCTTATCACCCGTATTGAGGTGATGGAGCGTCGTGTACAGGGTGGTGGTCTTGCCGCTCCCGGTCGGGCCGGTGATCAAAATCAAACCCTGCGGGTTGCCGACGAGGGCTTCGTAGCGGGACTGGATCGACGAGGACATCCCGAGATCGCTGAGGTCGAGCAAGTTCTTGGAGCGATCGAGCACCCGGATGACCGCATCTTCGCCGAACTGTGTCGCGTGGACACTGATGCGGAAGTCGATGTTGCGGTCCTTGCCGATGCGCATCTTGAACACGCCATCCTGCGGGCGGCGGCGCTCGGCGATATTGAGGCCCGAGTCGATCTTCAGAACCGAGATGATCTTCTGGATATTTCCCTTGTTGATCGGAGTCGTTCGGTCATGAAGGATGCCGTCGAGCCGAAAACGAACCTGGACACGAGTTTCGAGGTTCTCGATGTGGATATCGCTGACGGACTCGCTGACGGCCTCGTAGAGCAGCTTGTTGAGAATCCGCCGCATCTTCGGCAGATCCTCGGTGAGGGCGATCTCGTGGCGGTCGATGAGATCCTCGTCCCACTCGGTTTCGGCTTCGATCTCCACTTCGTTAGCAACTACCTCCATCTGACGATGGAAGTTGTAGGAGTAGCTGATGTTGTCGCTCAGCTTCGAAGGCGAGGCGAGGATGAGCTTGAGCTCCATGCTCTGCCCCTCCGCCACGGTCTCGAGCATATCCCTGACCTGGATATTGGTCGGGTCGGCGATCGCTACCTCCAGAGTGCCGTTCTCGTAGTCTTGCTTGAGCGGCAAAACCAGGTTGCGCTCGGCGAAACGCTCCGAGATCAAGTAGCTGAGCTGGTAGTCGACGTCTGATCTTTCGATGCGGCGGTACTCCATGCCGAGCTTCTCGGCGAGGATCGGATAAAGTGCATCCTCACTGATGAAATCGTTGGAGACGAGCAACTCGCCAAGCTTCTGGTGGGATTTCTTCTGGGCGGCCAGGCATGTATCGAGCTCTTGCCGGGTGACGAGGCCGCGCGAAATGAGGATCTCTCCCAGCCACATCTGCCGGATCTCAGAGCGCAGGCGAGTGCTGTAGCAGCGAGCCATCGCTTCAGCCAGCTCGCTCGGTCCCACGACCACCATGTTGGGGTTGAGGCCGGTCACCTCGCCGATCTCGTGCAGGGCATCCGGGTCGGGTTGCTCCGAGATGGCAAGAACCAGCTCGTTGCCGATGCGGTACAGGGGCAGAATATTGTGCTTCCTGGCGAGAGCCTCGGGGACCAGCTTCAATGCCTCAGGGTCAACCGACAGGACAGGCTCGAACGAAGGGTTGTTCTCGCGCATCTGCTGCGCCAGCGCCTGTCCAAGCTGTTGCGGAGTGATCAGCCCGAGATCGATGAGGATCTCGCCCAAGCCCTTGGCGCGGCTGCGGAGCAGGTTGTCCTCGTAGACCGTCCTCAGTGTGGCCTCGACATTGGCAACCTGAGAGGGGATGGACTCAATCGGCCTGCCGACCCTGTCGCTGAGGCGCGCGAGCTGCGTGGCGCTCAATAACTTGTCGGAGGCCACCAGCAGGGTCTCGCCCACCACCTGCATGGGGACGACCTCGAACTCACGGGCCACCTGTGACGGGAACTTCGCCAGCACCGCATTGTCGATATGGACGGTGAGATGTACTTCGACCGGGTCCACCTCGGGCTGCGATGCCAGGGCCGAAGTGTCGGTCGTAGGTACGGCAACCTCCGTGCCCGGCGCCGCTTCTGTAGGTTCCACCAGATCGTCGTAGGCCGGGATTTCCTCCAGGCGTTTCGCGGAGGGCTCGAGGAGGGGTCTTCCCCGCTCGTCGACTTCAGGTGGAGAGTCCGCGCCACCCCGCACCACAGATTCGACAGTGGACGCGGGTTCAGTGCCGAACTTGGTTGCCTCCGACGGTTCGGTTCCAGGCTCCCGATCAACATCGTAGGAGGTATCGATATCGAAATCGGCTCGCGCGCCCGTTTCGCCTTCGTTCTGTCGATCCTCGTGGGTCCCGTGCGACTCGCCCTCGGGCGCAGCCGGAGCTGGCTGCAGATGAACGACGCGCCCTTCATGGGCTGGCCGCGAGGCCACGGACTCTTTCTTCTGCGAGAGCACATACATGGCGCCCGCCTTGAGCTGAGCTGCTGTCTTTGGACCGAGGCTGGGGATCGACTCCAATTCCTCAATGGATGCCTTGACCAGATCCTCGAGCGATCGGAAACCCGCGTTGATCAGCAGCTGGGCCTTGGAACGACCGACACCCGGAAGTGACAGCAAGGACAGCCCGCCAGTCTCCTGATCGGCGGGTCCTTTGCCGTGACGATTGTGTCTGTCCTCGGAGGAAAACCTGCTCAAGGTGTGCCTTGGTCCCCCTGGCGCGAGAAGCTTCTTCCGGCCATGTCGCGGCAAGCCTGCGCTCCTGGGCCTGAGGCGTACAGCAACGCGGGGCCTGCACCGGACTCGCACCAAGCCCATGAAATTATCTGTATCACAGGAATCTTACCGCTTTCAGGGCTCGGTTTTCGAACCCCATTTTGCATCTGAGCGCAACGGCGAGGGATGGGGTCCTGGCAGCCTGGATTCGAGATTGACTTTGGTTTCGTCGAAGCCATAGGATTCACCGCATTGTGGGGCAGCTTGTACACTGCCGTTAGGAGGTCTGAATACTCCTCCTTCCGGAGGATGGGCGACATGCTGGAAAAACTCAGAACCAAGATGGGGATGGCGCGCCCCGAGTACATCGTCGTCTTCCTCCTGATCGCCATTCTTGGTCTCCTGAACATCCTCCAGTTCGACCAGCGGGCCTTCCTCAACTTCTATTTCCTGCCCGTCGTGCTTGCCGGCTATCTGCTGGGCATGGCGGGTGGCGTGATGACTGCGGTGGCGGCCATCTGCGTCGTGGTTTGGTTCGCCGTGGCCGACCCCACCGTTCTGGTGGGCGGCGGCAGCCAGCTCGACAAGTGGGTGGATATCGCCCTCTGGGGGGGATTCCTGGTCCTCACTGGAGGCGCGATTGGTCACCTGTACGAGCTCCGAGACGAGGCCTTCAAAGACGTGCAACAGGCATATCAAGGCGTGCTCGAGATTCTCGTCAAGTTCATCGACACCGCGGATCGCTACACTGAAGCGCACTCGGTGCGAGTCTCGATCCTCTCGACCGAGGTCGCCCGCCAGATGTTGTTGCCCGAGGGTGACATTGAAGACATCAGGGTGGCGGCGCTGCTCCACGATGTCGGCAAGCTCGACGTCAGCATCGATGTGATTCGCAAGGCCGGCAAGCTCAACGACGAAGAGTGGTCTGAGCTCAAGACCCACCCGCAAATGGGCGCCAAGTTGATCGAGAGCGTGGGCGGCATGTTGAGCAACGCCGTGCCGATTATCCTCTTCCATCACGAGCAATATGGAGGAGGAGGCTACTATGAGCGCGAGGGCGATCAGATTCCCCTGGGCTCGCGGATCATCGCTGTGGCTGACTCCTTCGATGCCATGACCACCGATCGCCCCTATCAGAAGGCGCGGCAAACTTGGGAAGCACTGGAGATCATCGAGACCGGCGCCGGCACCCAGTTCGATCCCAAGGTTGTCGAAGCGTTCTCCGAGGTCATGCGCCGCCGGCCCGCCGGCGTGCAGAGAATCACCGCCGAAACCACGCGTCTGAGTTAGCCCGATCTTCTTTAAGGATCGCGGCTGCGCGAGCGCAATTACCAACGATGACTGCATCGCGCTTCTGCTGTGGCCGCACCCTGCCGGACTCTGATGCAACCGCGATGTAGGGAGTGGGCTTGCTGGACTTCCCCATGACGATCGGCGACGATTCCATCTGGCCGTGTTTCTTCCCCAATTACCGTCCATCGTCGAGGATCCGCCATGTTCAAACGAACCGCGATCGTGGTTCCGTGCTGCCTGATGCTGGTTGTCTGTGGAGCAAGCTGGACAGCGTATGCGTCCGGTCAGATGGGCCGTGGTGCCGGGCCATCGCAAGTAGATCAGCAGCAAGAGCGCCAACCCTTCGAATACCGCGTGGTTCCCGGAGTGCGGCATGGTGTCAGCTTCTTTCCGCAGGAGCGGCACGCCGAAGTCGAATACGAGATCGGCGACACCCTGACCTTCGATCGCTTTCATACCACCAAGGTCATGTACGGATGGCTGCAGCGCTGGGTCGAGCAATATCCGGAGCTCCTCGAGCTCTACAAGGTCGGCGAGAGCTTCGGCGGCCAGAAGATCCTGCAAGTGACGGTCACCAACCAGAGCACGGGCCCGGCCACCGAGAAACCTGCGGCGTACTTCGAGGGCGGGCGGCACAGCGGCGAGGTGACGAGCAGCGAATCCGCTCTCATGCTGCTCCAGCACCTGCTCGAAGGCTACGGCAGCGATGCCGAGATCACCGAGCTCCTCGACACCAGTGCCATCTACATCCGCGTGCAGAACAACCCCGATGGAGGGGGCATGTATCTGCACACGGCACAGCGCAACCGCAGCAGTGTGCGACCTACTGACAACGATGGTGATGGGCTCCTCGACGAAGACCCCGGCAACGACCTGGACGGCGACGGAGTCATCCGGCAGATGCGCTGGCAGCCGACCGACGGAAGTGGCGATATGGTGGTCGACGAGCGCGATCCTAGCGGTCGTCTGCTGCGGCGGGCCGAAGAGGGTGAAACGGGAATCTGGCGTGTTGCCACCGAGGGCATCGATGACGACGGCGACGGTCG
Source organism: Acidobacteriota bacterium (assembly GCA_030609765.1). GTDB lineage: Bacteria > Acidobacteriota > UBA890 > UBA890 > UBA890 > CALAKE01. Next base: position 2,459 of record JAUWTE010000156.1, on the reverse strand, counting down.
GCGAGACGAGGACGGCATCGGTGGGCTCGACCTGCATCGGAACTATGCTGAGAACTGGCGCCCCGATACAGGTAGGGATCGTACGGGGCGCGGCTTCACTCAGTCCGGCGCCGGGGCCTATCCCCTCAGCGAGCCCGAGACGCGGTCAGTAGTCGTGTGGTTGCTCGAAAACCCCAATGTCTCGGTGGCGAACTCGATGGACACCACGGTGCCAATGCACCTGCGGCCGCCGTCAACCTCGAGGAGCGAGGAGCGCATGTACCCGGAAGACCTCGCCTTTTATGAGTACTTCGACGAGCTCGGCAAGCAGGTTTCCGGGTATGAGCGTGCCGGGGATGTCTACTGGGACTATGGAACCGGGGGCGGTGCAGTGAACCCGCGGACAGGTGAGCCGCGCCGGCCGCGACCCCTGTTCGGGCACGGCCCCGACTTCGGCTACTGGTACTACGGTGCAATCTGGTATGGCGACGAGTTGTGGAACGGCGGGCGCATGCCCGATCTGAACGGCGACGACGAGTCGGACTCGCTCGACCAGCTCTGGTGGGTCGACAACGAGCACCAGGGTCCGGGCGTCGTCTTCCAGGAGTGGACGGCCGTTGCTCACCCGGAGCTCGGGGAAGTCGAGGTCGGAGGCTTGCATCCGAAGTTCTTCCGCCAGAATCCGCCGCCACAGCTTCTCGAGGAATGGGCCAGGAAGCAGATGCTCTTCAATATGCAGCTCGCTCTGCACCTTCCGCACCTGCAGATCGATGCGGTCGATGTGGCAGAGAGCGGCAGCGCGGAATCCGAAGATGATTCCGCTGAGGATGCTCCGGGCGCTGAGTACACGGTAACGGTGCGGTACTCCAACACCGGCAAGTTGCCCTCGGCGCTACGGCAAGCGGACCTGGTGAAGATCGTGCGAGAGGATGCGTTGCGGCTGGAATTCGAAGATAGCGCACTGCTGCGTGGTGATGATCCGATGGTGAAGATCATCGAGCCGGGGGTCAGCTTCAAGGACATCGAGATGGGCCACATCCAGCCGGGTGAGAGCCTGGAGGGCACATTCAGGGTATGGGTGTCCGTCGACTATCCCGGTGAGCCCATTTCCGGCACGGTACACCTCATTTCGACGCGCGGTGGCCATGTGCGAGCGCCCTTCGAGATTCGTTAGCAGCTCTCGGGTAGCGGCTCAGGCCCACGGCCTGCCAGGGAATCATGGGCTCGGGCCGACCAGTTCGAGCAGCTTGTCGACGATGATGCCGGCTGCCTCGGGCTGCGCCAACGCCCGTGCACTGCGCGCCATCTCGGCGCGCTGACGAGGTGACTCCAGGAGCGCCAGCAGGGTACGGGTCAGGCGCTCGGGCGATAGCTCCTCCTGATCGATGACGATGGCGGCGCCGGCACGTTCGAGGGCTTTGGCGTTGTGGCGTTGGTGCCCACCGGCCGCGGGTAGCGGCACCATGAGGGCCGCCCTACCCGCGGCGGTGAGCTCCGCACATGTGGTGGCTCCAGCGCGGCATATGACCAGATCGCAAGCGGAGTACTCGCTGGCCATTGCCTCCAGGTAGGGTTCGACCCGGGCCGTGATCGACGAGTCCTGATAGGCGGCTCGCACCATTTCAAGATCCGCGGGGCCGGTTTGATGGGTGATTCGAAGCCGCTCGGCAAAGGGCTCGAGCAGAGGCAGCGCGGCAACCATGGTCTCGTTCAGGGCGCGCGCCCCCTGGCTCCCCCCGAGCAAGAGCATCGGCAGATCTTCGCCAGGCTCAGCATCGGGTACGCGTGTGATCTCGGCGCGCACGGGATTGCCGGAGAGAAACGCCTTGTCTCCGAAGTACTCCGCGGTCTCTTCCCAGGCGACAGCCGCGGCGTCGGCAAACCGAGCCAGCCACTGGTTGGCCAATCCCGGGGTGACGTTGGGTTCCACGAGCAGAGTCGGGATCCGTCGCAACGATGCCATCGCCAGCAATGGGCCTGATAGATACCCACCCACCCCCATCACGATGTCGGGGCGATAGCGGCTCAGCAGCTTCCATGCGTCGATGGCGGCAACGGGGAGGACGGCTGCGCTCTTGATGCGCCGGCGGATCGAGCCACCCCGCAACGGCTCCACGCGCACCATCTCCACGGGATAGCCAGCCTGGGTGGCCAGCTTATCCTCGAGTCCGCGACGGGTGGCTGCGAACGTGACCTGTGCACCCGGTTGCCTGGTAACGAGCTCGTTGACCACGGCGAGGGCCGGGTAGAAGTGCCCGCCGCTACCGCCGGCGGCAACGAGAACCTTCAAGGGTGGGTGCGAATCTTCGGTCATGGTCAGGCACTGCCTCTCATCTCAGGAAAACCGGGCACTCGACGAGATGGTGAATTCTCTCACCGACTTGATTATCCCAAAACCGAACGCTACCTCCCACCGGTGCTTGCCATCTACTCTGACCGGTCGGATGGCGTACAATCTGAGCCAACTCAGGACACTATTT
>JAUWTE010000072.1 GCA_030609765.1 Acidobacteriota bacterium | reverse complement strand
CGAGCCTTGCGATGGGAAACGCTGAAAGTCCCGAAGCCCACCAAGGTCACCTTCGTGCCGCCCGTCAGTGCGGACGTAATACCCTCGAGCAGCGCGTCGAGAGCCTGTGCGGCAGCGGTCTTGGTGATGTCGGCGTCCTGCGCCATCTTGTCGATCAAGTCGGCCTTGTTCATGGGGGAAATACCTCCTGACATAGTGCCTAGTAAGAAAAATGTGTACTTTGCCACCCGCCGCTTTATAGCAATGGTGGTCGAGTCGTGTCAAGCAGAAAGCAGCGTGAAACCCGCGAGCGACGCGGGCTTTATCCATTTGGGCGACCTTTTTTCCGCCGTCGGAGATTTGGGCTGGCGATCCCGGCCTGCGTATAATCCTCGTTGTGTGATCACCCTTCGGCGGGGTCGCTCACCATCTCGTCGACCCTGCCTCCACCTTGGCCGGTTCCATTTTATGAGCAAGAGTGTATCATCCTCCGACGTAGATCAGGCAATCGATCGGGCCATCGGTCGCATCCGGGCCTACGGCATCGACGGTCCCCGCCCCATCGAGGAGATCGAGGCCGTGCTGCAGCACGGTGACGCCATTGGACCAGCGCTGGGTGCGGCTATCGCAGCTGCGGACGCCACGAGGCTGGCCGCAGCCATTCACCTGGGCGCGCTACTGAAGATCTGTGAGGCGCTGCCGGCCATCGAAGCTGTTGCCTTCGAGGCGGCCGCCCCCTTGGAAGCCAAGAGCGAGGCTGTCGCAGCCTACGCGGCCTGCGGCCAGGAACCGCCGGGCGAGGCGGCGGAGCAACTCGAGATTGCCCGCGATTTCCTCGCCGCGCCGAACCTAGCCGCCGTCGAGATCGTGCTGGCCTGGTCGCCGTCCTGGCGCAATCCTGTTCTCGATACCTGGCTCGAAGATGCCGAGGTCGAGCAGATCGATTTGGTGGCCGGATTGCTGGGAAGAGAGACAGATCTCGATCGTGATTTGCTCGAGTGGCTCGGAGGTCAGCCCGTCGAGAGGGCGGTCGAAATCATTCAGGAGTACATGTCGACCGCCACGGACCGCGAGACGGTGAAGGAGGCCAAACGCGCCTTGTACCGGCTCAAGGGCAAGGGACTCGAGGTGAAGGAGGCGGCTGATCCGCAGCAGGAAGTCGCCTTCACTATGGCACTCGAGTCCTCTGCTCCGGACAGGGCACAGGCCTATATCACCAGCGTCGATGGACAGGGCAGTCGCTTGTTGTGGGTTCTCTGGCCTTCGACGAGCGGCGGGAACCGGCTGCTTCAGGCAGTGGTGGAGGAAGCCGGGGGACTGCTGAAGGCCGACCTCATCGCGGTCAGTCGCAATGAATTTCGCGCTCATCTCGAGCGCCTGCGCTCCAACCCCGCCCTTCTCGTAGGTCGAATTGAAGTCCAGAACGCTGCTCGGGAGCTTGCCTCGGCAGCACACAGGTCGACGACCCAAGGGGCTGAGCTGCCGGCGGCCTACGAAGAATGGGCCAAGATGGCCGCCTCCTCGGGCGTGAGCGTCGAAGCGGATTCCGAGGGCGTGCCTGCGCCCATCTACGAGCGCATCAGCGCGGCGGAGGTAGAGGGCCGCGGCGACTTGGTCGATGCCGCCATCGAGTTGATGCGTGAGCCCTATTTCTCCTCATGGGCCGTCACCGGTGAACCCGTCGATCGTGCCGTTGAAGAGATCCGCGAGGCGGAGCGATCGACCCTCATGATCGACGAGGAGCAGCGGCAGACGCGGATGCAGGACGCGCTGCGGGGCGCGGTAGAGGAGTCGTTCGACGATACGACCAAAGCGATCTACAGGCGTCGGTTGGAGTTCATGGCGGGCATGCTGTGGGACGAGAGCGGCGAAGATGCGGCTCGGCAAGCCCTAGCCGCTGCCGTGGGTTTCACCACTGTCGATGACCTCTTCGCCCACCATGCATTCGCGCGTGCTTTGGTGCACCGTGGGGTATGGTTGGTCTATCAGGAGAAGGCTCGCAAGGATGCTGCTGAGGAGAGGAAAACGGGGGTAATCCGACCATGAGATCCGTGCTGTTGAAAAGCACCTGGCATGCCTTGCTTGCCGTGCCGGTTCTGCTGTGCGCCGTCATCGCGTTGGCGGCCTGTGGCCAACGAGGAGACCCCCTGGTGCGGGCCCGTGAAGCGTACCGGGCGGGTGACCGGATCTCGGCGATCGGTCATTACCAGCGCTACCTCGAGGACCATGCCGACGACTACGACGTGCGCAAGGAATACACTCTCACGCTCGGTGAGGAGTGGGCCTATGCGGGAGGCGATAGGGTTCCGATCATCGAGGAGCTCGATTGGCTCTACGAGCAGCGACCCAGCGACGAGGTCGTTCAGGGGCTGCTGTCGACGATGCTCATCAGCGATGGCCAGGCGGCAGGCGAGTCGGAGCGTTACGAGGATGCCGAAGCGTCCTACCGCAAGGCCATGGCGGTCAATCCCGAAGCCGGCCACGCGCAGTACTACCTGGGAACGCTCTACGATGCTTGGGGGCGGTCTGAAGATGCCTTCATTCAGTATCGATCGGCGGCCGCCAAGTACCCGGAGATCCCCGACCTCTACCTGCGGCTAGGAAGCGCCTATCTGGATCGCGACGACAACGACCGCGCCATCCGCTTCCTGGAGATCGTTCCGCAGTTGCAGATTTCCTCCTACCTGATCCCCGAGGCTCACTGCCTGCTGGCGCGAGCCTATTTTGCCGAGGGTCTGGAGGATGAAGCCGCCGAGCACTTCGAGCGGGCGATTGAGGGCTGCACGGTAGTAGGGCTGCGTTAGGACCCACCACTCTTTCACCCCGGCCTGCTAGCTCAGATGAAGACAAACGCGGCGTCTTCTTCGTAGGCCTTGCGCTCGACCATGTCGATGGACTCCCATGGGCAGTAGCGTGCGCACAAGGTGCAGCCGATACAGGTTTCCTTGTCGATGAGCACGTAGCGCTCGGCAGGGTTGTCGCTCGGTTCTTTCAGATCGATGCAATCGACCGGGCAGAAAACGATGCAGACCTCGCAGCCGGTGCAGTCGTCGCTGCGAACGATCGCGATACTGGCTGATCGCTTTTTCGGACGCTTTTTCGTTTTCGCCATTGTTGAAACCGCTGTTGGCGTGCCTGGCACGGCGCGGACATGTGGAAACCATCACCTCAATGGCTGCAAAGGTATCAGTAGAGGCACCTGGACCGCAAAATCCTCCTATTAGACCCGAGTGTATGCGGATGCGTATACTAAAGAGCGTGGTGCGCGAGGAATCCCCGTCTGTGAAAAAACCTAATGCAGAACATCCGAAGAGTCTCAATACGTAGAAAGCGGCGCTCCAAGAAGCCGATGCCGAATCTGGCGCCGGACGCCGTTGTGCACTCGACGGGCTCCGACGCCCGTGAGATGCTCAGCGACTACCTCTCGGCGGAGGATGACAATCGGCCGAAGAAGTGGGCGGGGGTCGCGGCGTTCGTGGTGCACTTCCTGCTTTTGATGATCATCATTCCCACAGGCGCGGCAATCGAGCCGGTCCGGCTGACCTCGAGGTCGGCGGCGACCGTGGTCAAGCGCTACAAGCCGCCTTCGCCACCGGCGCGCGCCCGCAAGACAATCAAGAAGCGGCCGGTCAACCCGGTGCCCATCCCCGACCCGACGCCAGATGATCCTGAGCCGATCATCGGGGAATACTCCGATGTCGACTTCGGTGATCCCAGCGCTAACTTCGTGGTCGGGCTGCCGGATGCTCCACCAGGGCTCGGCGGCAGTGCTTGGGACGGTGCCTACCGGATGGGCGAGGGGGGAGTAATCCCGCCGATTCTGGTTCGGCAGGTGCTTCCTGAATACACACCTGAGGCGACGCGGCACGGAATTCAGGGAGAGGTCTACATCGAGGCGGTCGTCACGATCGACGGCACGGTCATCGAGCCCAAGCTCATTCGCGGACTGCCTGACGATGAATTGAATGAGCGCGCCCTCGCGTCCATTCTTCAGTGGCAGTTCAAGCCTGGAATCAGGGACGGCGAGCCAGTTCCAGTGATCGCCCTCTTCACCGTTACGTTCCGGATCCACTGATCTTCACCGTGGTGGAGAACTTGTGCGTGCAGGCTGAATCGTGATCTCCGCCATCCGAACAGCGCTCGTCGGCCTCGCCATTGTGGTCTACGCCATCCTGTTCGGCCTGCCGGCACTCCTGATCGCTCGGATCACCGGCTCGCCAACTGTCTTGTATCGGGCGGGGCGGGGCGGTGCCTGGCTCGGCCTGCGGCTGGCGGGTGTCCGCTACCGTGTCGTGGGCATGCAGAACGTGGACCCCGAGCAGAACTACGTGTTCATGCCGAACCACCAGAGCAACCTCGACCCATCGGTGGTCATGCTCGCCATCGGCAGGGACCTTCGATTCATGGCGAAGGCATCTCTCTTTCGCATTCCCGTGCTCGGGCAGGCGATGCTCGGAGGGGGCTTCGTCCCGGTACAGCGGGACGTGCGTGAGAGGGCCGTGGCTGCCGTCGAGGCGGCGGTCGTCGAGTTGCAGCGAGGGCATGATTTCCTCATTTTTCCAGAGGGGACGCGCAGCCCCGACGGGCGCATGTTGCCGCTCAAGAAGGGGCCATTCATCCTGGCGATCAGGGCACAGGTCCCGATCGTACCGGTCGCTGTGCGCGGTACATCAGCCCTCTGGCCCAAGGGAAGCATGAAGATCAGGCCCGGTGCCGTCACGGTCGAGATACTGGATCCCATTCCGACTGCGGGTCTGGAAACGGACAGCAGGCACGCGATTCGCGATATGGTGCAGGAACGCCTGCGCGAACGTGTTCACGGACCACCTGGCGCGGCTTGACCCCCTCGATTGCCTCTGTTTGGATGACTCCGATATGACCAGTCAAATGGCGATGAAACCATGACCGACCAGGCACAGCGGAAGGGTTACGTCGTCGTCCCCGTGGAGGCGGTGGACCTCGACACGATGGCATCATCGATGGCCGAGTTCCTCACCGCCGCCGGCCTTCCGGACGCAGCCAACAGCGGAGCTCCGCAGAAGACTGCTAAAGCCTGGGCCGAGGTGCTGCTGGCCGGATACCGGCAGGATCCAGCAACGATCCTGGGGCAGAGCTGGCCCGATCAGACCGGCGATCTTGTCACCATGCGAGGGGTGCCGTTCGTCTCGGTCTGCGAGCACCATCTGCTACCCTTCTACGGCGAAGCACACTTGGCCTACCTGCCGGACGGCCAACTGACCGGCTTGTCCCGTTTGGCGGCCCTCGTGGATTGCCTGGCGCGGCGCCTGCAAGTCCAGGAGAGGCTGACCGAGCAGCTCGTGGATGTCGTCATGGACTCCCTGCAACCGAAGGGTGCGGCTTGCATCTTGGAAGCTGCCCACGATTGTGTCGGGGCTCGGACCCTGCAGCACAGGGGCTCGAAGGTACAGACAGTGGCTTATCGTGGTGATTTCGCTGACAACCCGGGCCTGCAGGATCGCTTCCTGAGGTTGGTGCTGGGTGGTGGCGTGGCTGGCCTATGAGCGAGCGCCAAGGAAGCAGACCCCGCCGGCAGCGAAGCAGACTCCGCCGCTGTCGATGCGGCGGTTATGGAACATCAGAGGGAGCATTCCGAAAATGAGTGAAGAGCAGCAGACGGTGAGTGTCACCCCGGAAACGGACGACTTCGCGGCGCGCTACGACAGGATGATCGCGCCCGGTTCCGGCGGCTGGATCATCAAGGTTGTTGTAGTCGCAGCAGTCATCCTCGTCATTTGGGGTGCTGTCTCCTACTTTGCCGGCAGCTAGAGGCGCAGCCTCATCGCCGGTCTGATTTCACGCCAAGACTGCGGTTATGGAGCCATGAAAATCGAGAACCACGAGCTTTCTGTCGAGGAGTTGCGCACGGTCTGTGATCCGGCCCAGTTCCCCTTCTCGACCACCGCCGACCTGACGCCGCTGGACAGCATTATCGGCCAGAAGCGTGCCGTCTCGGCGATGGAATTCGGTTTCGACATCACCAGTCCCGGCTTCAACGTTTTCGTCGCCGGCATGTCGGGTACCGGTAAGAGCAGCATTACGAGGCGGCTTCTCGAGCGCATCGCCGCTGAACAGCCCGTTCCTGACGATGTCGCCTACGTGCACAACTTCGACGATCCCGACTCTCCCCACGTGCTCACGCTGCCACCGGGAATCGCATGTCGGCTGCGCGCTGGTATGCAGGAGCTGGTCGAGGATTTGCAGGATCATGTGCCCAAGGCCTTCGAGGGAAAAGATTACGAGGAACAGCGGCGACAAACGGCGGAGCAGCACCAGGAGAGCAAGCAGCAGCTCATGGAGAAGCTCGAAGAGGGGGCGCGCAAACGCGGCTTCGAGCTCAAGAGCACGCCGATGGGATTCCGCACCATTCCGATTCACGACGGCAAGCCGCTCACCCAAGAAGAATACGAAGAGATGGAGGATGGCGACCGCAAGAGCCTCGACGAGCAGATGGAGGAGCTCGAGGGCGAAGTGCGCGAGGTCATGGCCGAGATCAAGATCATCGAGCAGGCCCTCAAAGATGAGCTTCGGGACCTGAACCAGCAGGTGGCCATGAACGTCCTCGGGGCTCTGATGCTGCACCTCAAGCAGAGCTATCAGGACTACGAGCTCGTCATCAAGTACCTCGACACGGTGCAGAAGGACATCGTCGACAACATCGAGCACTTCCGCGAGCAGGAAGAGCCGGCGATGCCGATTCCCGGGCTGCGCGTGCCGCGCCAGGAGCCGGACTTCTCCCGCTATGAGGTCAACGTGGTGGTCGACAACACCCACACCAAGGGGGCGCCGGTCGTGTTCGAGACCAACCCGACCTTCGCCAACTTGGTAGGACGAATCGAGAGGCGAGCGCAGTTCGGTGCTTTGTTGACCGATTTCACCATGATTCGGGCCGGCTCACTGGCGAAGGCGAACGGCGGATTCCTGGTGTTGAACGTCGAGGACCTTCTGCGCAATCCGTTCGTCTACGACGCTCTCAAGCGCGCCATGCGCGACCGCGAAGTGCGAATCGAGGATCTGGCCGAGCGCTTTGGGGTGTTCGAGACCCAGACGCTACGTCCGGAGCCCATTCCGCTGCGGGCGAAGGTCTGCCTGCTGGGAAACCCGCACTGGTACCACACGCTGTTCTACTACGACGAAGACTTCGGCAAAATCTTCAAGGTCAAGGCGGATTTCGATTACCAGACCGACCGCGAAGATCACCGCATCCACCAGCTTGCCGCCTTCATCGCCAGATTGTCCCTGGAGGAGAGCCTACCGCCGGCCGACCCTACGGCCGTTGCCGCGGTGGTCGATCATGCGTCGCGTATCGTCGAGGACAAGGAGAAGATGTCGTTGCGCTTCTCCGAGCTCACCGACCTCATCCGCGAGGCAGCCTACTGGGCCAAGGTCGATGGTAAGGACATCATCACGTCCGAACAGGTGGGTCGCGCTCTCGACGAGCAGGAGTTCCGCACAGGTCTGATCAAGGATCGGGTCCAGGAGCTCATCCTGCGCGAGGTGCTGTTGGTTGATACCGACGGGGCGAAGACCGGCCAAATCAACGGCCTTGCTATCCACGTCATCGGCCAGTATATGTTCGGCCGTCCCTCGAGGATCACGGCCAACGTTCACCTTGGTCGTGAAGGCGTCATCAACATCGAGCGCCGGGCACGACTCTCCCACAGCACGCACGACAAGGGCGTCATGATCCTGTCGGGCTTCCTGGGTGAGCGCTTCGCCCAGGACAAGCCGATGTCGTTGTCGGCCACCCTCACCTTCGAGCAGTCCTACGGTGAGATTGCCGGAGACTCGGCCTCCAGCACCGAGCTTTATTGCCTGCTGTCGGCGCTGGCCGAGGTTCCTCTGAAGCAGGGAATCGCGGTTACGGGGTCGGTGAATCAGAAGGGTGAGGTGCAGGCGATCGGGGGCGTCAACCACAAGATCGAGGGCTACTTCGACATTTGCGTTGAACGTGGCCTCACGGGCGAGCAAGGCGTCATGATCCCGCGCGCGAATGTGCAGTATCTGATGCTGCGCGAGGATGTTGTCGAAGCGGTCGCCGAGGGGAAGTTCAGGGTTTGGGCCATCGACCACGTGGACGAGGGCATCGAGATTCTCACTGACGTGCCTGCCGGTGAGCGGCAAGAGGACGGCGACTGGACGCCGGACTCGATCAACTATCTCGTGGACACACGGCTTGAGGATCTTGGCAAGCGCCTGCGCGACTGGGGTCGGGATGGCAGTCCCTCCAGTGCTGCCGAGGTGGTGACGCCGCACGATGGGGAAGAGTCACCGCCGCCGCAGCCACCCGAGCGCCCGAATCAGTAGCTCACACCGCTGCTGCTCGGGCCGAGTCTCGACCGATCTGAGATGGCTGCCGATCCCCGACGGCCGCCGATCCCCGACGGCTGCCGATTCCCGACGACCGCCGATCTTCGGCGTGTCGGATCAGGGTAGGGGCAGTTAGCCTGCCTACTGTCTTTTTACTATGAAGTTACTGGTAAAAAGGCAGTAAATTCGGCTCCCCCTCGGTGTTTGCCCCCCTGAGGGCCCCCTGGCTGGCGACCGCCAGCCGACGACATCTCCGGCGGGAGTCAAACCAAAGGCCCCGACGCCGATTCAACAGCGTCGAGGCCTTCTTCATGACCCTGCCGGGATTTGAACCCGGGTTACCGGCTTGAAAGGCCGACGTCCTGACCAGACTGGACGACAGGGCCAGCGGACGCGCCGGACAACGCCGGCGACATCTGCGATGGGCCGTGCTGGGATCGAACCAGCGGCACCCGGCTTAAAAGGCCGGTGCTCTGCCAACTGAGCTAACGGCCCGGCACAGTATAACCTCTTTTGCGGCGCGGGGTTACGGCGCAGTAGACCTTCGGAATGAAGGAGAATCCGCACTTCGGCCGATCCTCCCCTCCGGGCACTTCGATCGCGAGCCCTCCGACCGCGGGGGCCATTCTTGCTTCTTTGTGAAGCCTCATGACCGCTCATGGGCAGCAAGGATAGGCACAGGGTTTCAGAGCTTCTGGAGAAACAGGTCGTGAGCCGTTAGGTCTGCAGGGGCTGCATGCAAATCAGATCGAAGCGGCGTTCGCCTCGAGGACGGAGGGAAGGACGAGAATGGAAGAACGCAACGTCTACATCATCGACGGCGAGGCCGATCGGCGGCTGGCGGAAGGGAGACGCAAGAACGAAACCAAGAGCCCGGGATCGGATCGTGCGCCGGCGGAGGTTGCCGGTGCACACTCCGGTTGGCCGCGGATGGGCGCGAGTTGTTCCATGCTGGTGAGCGGTACCGGCCACTTCCTTCACCGCCATTGGAAGGCCGGGACCTTTTACTTGATGGTGCTCTGTCTGTTGGTGGCGCTTCACCTCATGATGAGCTCGTATTGGCCTCGATTGCGCACGCTGGCAGGTCGTTACGAGCTCGGCGAAGTCGACCTGTTGTTCGTCCTGATGTTGATCGACCTTTTCGTGATTTCGGTGTTGCTCGCCGGTGTATACACCGCCTATGCGCTCGGCCGCGCCTACTCAGCAGAGCAGGCAAACCCTACGCCGCATCCGATCGGGCCGGCGCTCGCCTCGTTGCTGGTCCCAGGGTGGGGCCAGATCGTCAACGGGCAGGCGGTGAAGTCGATGGCCTTCCTGTTCGCAACCTACGCCGGAGTCCTCGCGATCTCGGCGTGGCTGGTAGTCCCGGGGCCCATCGAGCGCCTGCTTTCCGGGCTCGGCGAGCCGTTTCATCCCGCGTTGGTCGTCTCCGGGCTGGTGACCCTGGGCGTCGTGGTTTGGGCGTTGAGCCTGTATGACGCGGCCCTGGTGGCCCGATATCGCAGACTCGCGCTTTCACGGCAACACTTTTCGTCAGCGGAGCCCTCGCGCAAAGATAAACGCAGAGCCGCGACGGGCTCGCGGCGCCCGCTTCGGGCCGGCGGCAGATAGAAGCTTCACGCGGCCATCTTCGCCACGCAATCAGATTTGGCCGGTAGTCCTATGGAAGCCAGCGCGACACGGGCGTCGCGGGAACCTGCAGAATCGCGCGCCGTTCAGCACCCGTCGACACCATTCCGACAGGGCATCCGACCAGCTCGCCGATGCGCTCCACGTACTGCCGTGCTTCCGCCGGCAGATCTTCCCACTGGTCGATGTTTTCGATCTG
>JAUWTE010000131.1 GCA_030609765.1 Acidobacteriota bacterium | reverse complement strand
AGCCGATTAGCAGGGGGGCGGTTTCCCTACGCCCGCAGCTGAAGTGTGGTGCTAGTAATCCACATCTTGTGGCTCAGTTAGGCTCGAGGGCTCTGACTGGACTCGCCACGGCGGAGGCTCGAGGCAGGGACGAGGGCTAATAAGCCCCGGCTGCCCCAGAGCGCCGTGGATCCGCAACCGCCAGCCGCGCGCCATCCGGATAGATGAAGATGCAGTGAGCGTCTCCCTGCAGGCCGCGGCCGCTGGCGTCATGGCCGAGTCCACGCAGCGCCGCGATAGTATCCGCCGCGCTGGTTGCCTCCAGCCTTACACTGTCCGGCATCCACTGGTGGTGGACGCGAGGCTCACGCACCGCGTCCGGAAGCGGGAGCCCGAAGTCCACGACGTTGACGATCACGCGCAGGACGGTGTTGATGATGGTCTTGCCACCCGGACTGCCGACAACGAGCACCGGCTTGCCGTCCTTGGCCACGATGGTCGGGGTCATTGAGGACAGCATGCGCTTGCCCGGGGCGATCAGGTTCGGCTTGGTGCCGATATATCCACGCTCGTCGGTGACTCCCGGCCAGGCGTTGAAATCACTCATCTCGTTATTCAGAAGGAAACCGGTGCCCGCGGCCATAGCGCGAGATCCAAAGCCTGACTCGATGGTGTAGGTCGTCGAAACGACATTTCCCCAGACATCGACCACCGAGTAGTGCGTCGTCTCGGTGGATTCCGGCGCCTCCAAGATCTCTGCGCCGAGAGCCGCGCTGCGCCGGGCGCGCGTAGGCTCGATGCCCGCGGCAACCTGGTGCGCATACTCCTTCGACGTGAGCCTGTCGATCGGAACATCCACGAAGTCGGCATCACCGAGGTAGGTAGCCCGATCCAGATAGCCCTGGCGCATGGCTTCGATCAGGAGGTGAATCGCTGCCGGATCGCTGGCCTCGTACTGGCTCATGTCGAACGTCTCGAGGATGTTCAACATCTCCACCAAGATCGTGCCGCCGGAGGACGGCGGCGGCATGGAGATGATCTCGTAGCCACGATACGTGCCGCGAACGGGATCGCGCTCCTTGGCCTCATAGGCTGCCAGGTCCTCCATGGTAATGAGCCCGCCGTTCTCAGACATCGCCGCAGCCAGTCTCTCGGCGACAGCTCCCGTGTAGAAAGCCGCAGCGCCCTCGCGCATGATCTGCCGTAGGGACCAGGCGAGATCGGGCTGCCTGAGGAGATCGCCCGATGCGTGCGGCGTTCCATCGGACTTCAGGAAGGCCTTCTTCGAGGCCGGGAAAGGCTCGAACGACTCGGCCACTGACGCCAGAGACCCTGCCAGATAGGGCGTCAGAAGAATGCCTTCATCGGCGAGCCGCACGGCGGGCTCCACCAGACGCTCCCAGGGCAGGTGCCCGTAAGTCTGATGCGCCAACTCGAAACCGGCCACCGTTCCCGGCACCCCGGGAGCCAGCCAGCCACGATAGTTGAGGCCACGCACCGGACGACCGTCTTCACCCAGATACATGTCGGCCGTCGCCCCGAGCGGGGCACGTTCGCGGAAATCCAATGTCGTGTAGCGGTCCTCTTCGGCCAGATAAATGGTCATGAAGCCGCCACCACCGATGTTGCCGGCCGCCGGGTGGGTCACTGCCAGGGCGAAGCCGACAGCTATCGCGGCATCGATCGCGTTGCCGCCATCCATGAGCACCTCGAGGCCAACCGCGGTGGCGAACCCGTCGACGCTGGCGACGGCGCCATTAGCGCCGATGGCGAGCATACCGATGCTGCGCGCCTGCTGATCGAGGGCACCTGCAACAGCGCTATTGCCCACACCGGGCGGTGCCCCACAGGCAGACGGAATCAGGGCAAGCGACAGAACTATGACCATGGCTCTTGTTGCGCGCATCGGCTCTCTCCGGTGTCGGGACGGCAGGGCTTCGGGGATTCACAAACGTCAGACGTGCGGCCCATGAGAGAGCCTAGCAAACGTGCGGCCAACCTCAACAGGGTTCTAGCCCGGGTTTCTCAACGGGTCGCGAAGCGAGCGGGTGCAAGGGTCGCGAGGACAAGGCGCGCGCCGGTTCGAGTGTGCAGGCGTACTCGTGCAGTACGTCAAGCACTCGAATCAAGCGCAACGCAGTCATCGCGAGTCATTGCGCCCGCGCAGCCGCGACCCGTTGAGAAACCCGGGCTAGTGTCCCTTCTGGCGTGATAACGACCTTTCTCATCAGCCGAGATTCACTCCGTTGGGTCCGCATCCTTTCATTTGCGGCAAAACAAGGCCGGTGGTAGCGTAGTGGCCACCAAGCTGCGACTATTTCCGGTATCACGGACTATTCCTATTACGACCCAATAAGCGGACCCTGGAGGAGAGCAGATGAAGTGGACTGAGCGGCGCGAGGAAGGTGTGGTCATCATTGATCTGAAGGGCAAGCTCACGCTCGGTTCTGGCGATGTCCGTCTGCGACAGATTATCCGGGACCTGCTCGATCGGGAGGAGAAGTCCATTCTCCTGAACCTCGGGAAGGTCACCTATATGGATAGCGCCGGCGTCGGCGAGCTGGTGGCGAGCTACACCACCGCGACCAACCGTGGAGCTGAGCTCAAGCTGTTAAACCTGACCGCGAAGATTCGCGATTTGCTGCAGTTTACGCAGCTGATCAGCGTCTTCGAGTCCTTCAGCGACGAGGCTGAAGCGGTGGCCAGCTTCACCGACGGCACGTAGTTTCGAACCTCACCCCCTGAGCTCGGAGCTCACCTGGTTCGCTCAGAGTGTGCCCGGAGGTTCCCTTAGAGTTCGAGGTTTGCCCAGCGTGCCCCCGTTCGAGTTTGCACTCGGAGGCTAGCTATCGGCTCACTGCGGCAAAACGGACAGCCGGCCCCACCCCGTGATGTTGTCCCGCCCGTCAGGCGACACGTCCCTGGCGCGCGCTATTAGCATCTCGATCGTCTGCATCGGATTCGTCAGTCCTAGACGCCCGACCAGCAGCGCGACGGCTCCAGCGGTGTGTGGCGCGGCGGCCGAGGTTCCGAAGAACCCCACCGGGCCGTAGGTCTCCGTCGAGACTCCATCCGGGGCACCGAAGTCGGGCTTGATGCGCCCATCCTTCGTTGGCCCCCTGGATGAGAAGAACTCCGGGCGCCCATTGCCCTGATAGAGGGCACCAGCGGCGACGACCTCTCTTCCATCGGCGGGAATCGTCAGGCTCATCTCGGGCTCCACGAACTGCAGGCCCGAGAAGAAGGTGTGCAGCTGGAGGATCTCGGGCAGGGAGGCGCTGATCCGTTGGATGACGATATGGTAGGTGCCGTTGCGGGGCGCGAGGATCGAAATATCCTCGGAGGCCCAGTCCCCGACGTTCCCTTGCTGTCGCGACCTCGATTGCGCGATGATCCGGCCCGAGCTGTCGAGGAGAAGAAGATCGAAATCCTGGCTCGATGACGAGTAGTCGTTGAAGTCCCAGGACATGAAGATATCGATCTCGTCGCCGGCGGATGCCATGAACGCGTTGCTCTCGTCGCCGGGGGCGAAGTCATTGAAGCCATCGTCATCGTCGTCCTCGTACGGGCCGATCCAGTGGCGATCAGCTTGGTTGCCAGCCGACGTGACGAAGGGGATGTTCCGCTGCGGGGCGCGCTCGACGATATCAACAATCGGGCCGGTACCGTTACCGGGGCCGGCAGCGAAAAAGCCCAACGACATGTTGATCACATGGACGTCATTATCGATCATCCACGTGACGGCGGAGTCCAGGTCTCCCGAGGTCTCGATGTTGCTCAGGTAGAGCTCGACCTCCGGTACGATGTCGTAGATGATTTCGGACACAGCCGTTCCGTGCTCCTCATCATTCTCGATATCGTCGTCCTCGACGAAGGATTTGGTGTGAACGCGATCCTCCGGCGGGAGATCACGACCGAGCAGATCCTCGAAAGCTGCCATGGGAACCATGGCCTCGATGTACGGTCCCCACGTGCGGCGAACCCTCGCATCGGCCTCGTCCAACTCGATCAGCAGGTTGTCGACCAGCAAGCGGCTGCTGGCTTCCTCGAGACGTCCTTTTTTGGTTGGCCATCCCGTATCGATGCGGGCCAGCACCCTGCCGCCGCGCCACTCCAACCGCTGCGACCTGGCGTAGGCTGCCGCGGCGCCGGCCCCGCCCGCATTGAATGCGCGAAACAGGCCATCGAGGGCTGCGTCCAGCTTGGCGTGGGCGCGGGCCCCGGATGCCGATAGAGCGGATGAGGCCTGCAGGTTGATTACCGCGTCGGGAATCTCTTCCACCTGTGTGCCATTGGGGCTGAGGACGCGCCGAACTATGGGACGAGGCGGCCGGGGGGTACCTCGCTGTGGAGGCACTGCGAGCGCAGCGTCCTCCAACTCAGGCACTGCCCCCGCCGGTGCCGCTCCGAGCGGTGCAGCCTCGGCTGGAAAAATGTCGGATGTTGTTCCCAGAGCGATGATGAAGACGACGGCCACCAGCACCGTCCCGCGCCACGAATGATGATCTGTGAAGGGCATGATCTTCGTTCCTCGGGTTCTGAAAGCTCGTCAGAAGTTGATACGGAATCCACCCGCTATCCAGAGTCCATTGAGATCGATTTCGGCGGGGTCTTCTATCACCAATCCGGTCACCAGGTCGTTGATTGTTGCGCTGGCGTTGGCTTTGCTGAAGACGTACTTGACGTCGACTCCGATAACCCACCGCCCTGTTTGCCATTCGAGACCGCCGGCTACATGTGCTCCGAAGGCGCTGTCGACGTCCTGGCTGACCGCGAAACCAAGCGCCGCAAGGCGATCAACAGTGGCAGTATCGACAGTGAAGCTGGCGATGTAGTAGCCGGCTCCACCGCCGACATAGGGCAGGGCGCTGCCGATTCGCCAGGGGACAAATCGAAGCGTGCCGCGCACCGGCATCAAGCTGAGCGTGCCAGCCGCAAGGACGTCACCTTGGCTGTTGGGCCGGATGTACCCCGCCTCGAGCTCGACGTCGAAGCTCGGCGTGAACCGGAAAGCAGCAACGCCACTGACGCCGGCCGTGGTATCCAGGCTCGATTCGGAAAACGTCACAAAGATGCCGCGCGCGCCAACACTCCACCCTCGTTGGCCATCTGACTCATCCTGAGCCATGGCAGGCGTCGCCATGAGGCAAAGGATGAACACCAAGAAGGGCAACCGCCGGCTGACTGCCGACGACAGTCTGATTTTCCTCATGAGAATCTCCAGCCTTGGACTCGATGCAGGTCGAATAGGACACCTCGCCACAATTCTAGCGGAGTGCACGACGATGGGGGCAGCGCGTTCACGACGAATTGTGTGCGGCGACACGGCAAAATCTATAACATGGCCTTAACCAGCGACTGCGAGCCATGCACGAGTATCGCCTAAGTCCCCCATCGCCATTCAGCTTCGAGCGGACCGCTGCCCTGCTGTCTCCAGGGCCTGATGATTCCATTGATGTCTTCGATGGCAAGCGCTACACACGGTTGCTGGACCTCGATGGCCGCATGCGCTTGGCGCTGGTGAGCAGCTTGGGAGTCGAGCAGCGTCCTGAGCTGATCATCACTCTGATGAACGGCACCGAGCAGGACGAGCGCCCGATCAGCAGGGTGTTGTCTCGCATGATGGGCATGGACCAGGACCTCGCCCCCTTCTACGAGCGTTGCCGCAGCGACCCGCACATGTACGGGCTCAGCCGCGATCACCACGGCCTCAAAGCACCGCTACGACCTTTCCCCTTCGAAGTCTTGGCGCTCTCCATCGCGAGCCAGCCTGGGTCTACACACTTCTTCCGCGCCAGCCTATCAGCGTTGGCTGAGCGCATCTCCTACAGCGTCGCCTACGCGGGACACACATTCTGTGCCTTCCCCGATGCCGAGAGCCTGGCTGTGCGCAAGCCGAAGGATTTGGTCGGAGGATCGCTTACGGCTCAGCAGGCCGAGCAACTCCACAGCCTGGCTAACTGCGTGACCTCCGGCGATCTCGATCTGAAGGGACTTGCCCGACGACCGCTCGACACGCTCTTGAGTGAGCTGCGGAGCTGCAAGGGGATCGGGCCGCTGGGTGCCCAGATCACCGCGCTCGCGGGGTACGGGCGTCTGGATTGCTTCCCGTCGGCGGATTCTGCCTTACGTCGCTGGATTGGTCGCAATGTTTTCGATACAGAGGAGATCGACGAGCAAACGGCTCAGGGTTGGGCGGAGCCGTGGGGAGATCTGCGCGGGTACGCCGCCATCTACATCTATGCCGAGCTCCTCAAGAACGGCCTGATCTGAATTTCCTCCATCTGCGGCCCTCCCAACTCCTGGAAGCATGCATACCTAGCAGGCCGTGCTGAAAGTGTGGTGAGTCTGGGAGGCAGGATCATCTGAGACCATGATCGACGACATCGAGCTTTCCTGTAGTTCGTGTGGGGCGCGGCAGGCATTTGGCTTGCACGCTCTTCGTTGCTCAGACTGTGGTGAAGCGCTGGAGTTCGTTGCGCCGCCCCTGCGGGATCAGGTTCTCGAGCCGGCGTGGGCCAGCGGTTGCGCCGACTCCTCGGGTGTCGTTGGAGGCGTGTGGCGATATCGAGATTTGCTTGCTCCGGACTTCGACGAAAGCGCCATCGCGCGAGTACGGATGGGGGAGGGCGGCTCGCCACTTCTTCGAGCCCTGCGTCTGGGGAATACGGTGGGGTGCGAGGACCTGTGGTTGAAGGACGAAAGCCGCAATCCCACGGGCTCATTCAAGGACAGAGGCACCGCGGTGGCAGTCGCCGTTTTGTCTGCCGCCGGCATCGAGTCGATCGGCACAGTGAGCACCGGCAATATGGCGCGCTCGGTAGCGGCATACGCGGCCCGTGCCGGGCTACGGGCAAAGGTCTGGGTTGGTGCCACGACACCAGCTGAGAAGCTGGCTCCCATAGCGGTTCATGGGGCCGATCTTGTGCGCATCGACGCCCCCTATGGCCAGATCTACGAAACCAGCCTGATCTGGGGCGCGGAAAACGGCGTAGTTTTCGTGAACTCCGACTCGGCGCTACGTGTCGAAGGGCAGAAGACGATTGCCTACGAGATCGCCGAGCAGAGCGTGGAGCAACCCTTCGACTGGTTTCTGGTGCCCACCAGCAGTGGAGGCAACTTCTCGGCTATCGGCAAGGGCTTCAGTGAGGTTGTCGAATGGGGGTTGGTCGAGCGCTCGCCGCGGTTGGTGGCGGTGCAGGCCGAGGGATGCTCGCCGATTGCCTCGGCCTGGGAGAACGGCATGGACGTGCCCATGGAGGTCGGTTCCGCCCGTACGGTGGCGGGTGCGATCTCCAACCCCACACCGCCCAGTGGTGCGCGGGCATTGCGCTGGGCGCGTGAAACGGGAGGGCTGGCGGTCAAGGTGACCGACGATGAGATTCTCACGGCCCAGGTGGAGATCGCGACCTCGACGGGTCGATTTGTGCAGCCGGCCGCTGCGGCGGGGCTGGCTGGTCTCCAGCAGTTGATCCGGAGCGGCACCATCGGGCCAGAGGATCGTGTCGGCATCCTCCTGACCGGGGCCGGCCCCAACGCCGCGCCGCCGCCTCTACCGATACCCGAACCCGTGAAGCTCTCCGACCTCTAGCCCGGACCTCTGAGAAGTCCGGGCTAGTCGTCAGCGCCCAACTTCGCTAGCTCCTGCTTCAGCCACTGAATGTAGGTGCGCCGGGTGCTGCGCTCGCTGATCGCTCGCTCACACAGATAGCGCACTCGAGCAGAATACCGGCGCCAGTTGCGTCGGATGGGCGATGGAAGCTGCAGGTAGCAGGGCTGCTCATCGGTGAAAAGGCGCCCACGCGCGAGCGTCCAGATATCGCACTGCACCTCGCCTTGGGGCACGAGGCGGAGCGCCTGCAATAGGTGAGTGAGCTCGT
>JAUWTE010000381.1 GCA_030609765.1 Acidobacteriota bacterium | reverse complement strand
CTGATTGCCTCGACGATCTTCGAGTAGCCGGTGCAGCGGCAGAATGTTCCCGCCAGCGCCTTGCGGATCTCTTCTTCGGTGGGGTCGGGGTTCTTGTCGAGCAGGGCCTTCCCGGTGAGCACCATGGCCGGCGTGCAGAAGCCGCACTGAATGCCACCCTCTCCGACGAATGCGCGCTGCAGCGGATGGAGCTCGCCCTCTGACGACAGGCCCTCGATGGTGACGATCTCGCGCCCCTGCGCCTCCAGCGCCAGGAGGAGACACGCGTTCACCGGCTCCCCGTCGAGAAGCACCGTACAGGCGCCGCAGTCGCCCACGCCGCAGCCCAGCTTGGTTCCCGTGAGCCCGAGCTGCTCGCGCAGCACCTCGGTCAGTCGCGTCGTGGCTGTGACCGGCACCGTGTGGTTGTCACCGTTCACCGTCAGCTGGATGAAGTAGTTATCAGTCACTGGGTGCCCGCTTTGTCTGCTGTTCTATTCGTTCCACGGCCTGATTCAATGCCCGCTGTGTGAGCACCTGAACGAGCTCACGGCGGAAGTCCACACTGCCTCTGACGTCGGTAATGGGCATCGCCTCGTCCCGCGCGATCTCGGCGGCGCGCGCAATGACCTCGGGGTTCATGGCCTCTCCCGTGAGTGAGGCGCTGGCCTTCTCGGCAAGGAGCGGGATCGGCGCAACGGCTCCCAACACGATCCGCGCCTCCGTGCAGACACCATCTGCCAACGTAAGAAAAGCTCCCGCGCTCGCCACCGACAGTGAGTTGGAGGCGCGGCGCTGGAACTTCAGATAGCTCGCCGCGGATTCGGGCTTCCTCTCAGGGACGAGGATGCGCGTCATGATCTCGTCGGTCTCGCGCACCGTCTCCCGCGGGCCGGTGAAGAAGTCCACCAGCTTCACGGTCCTGGATCCGCGCTTCGACTCCAGCTCAACACTGGCGCCGAGACAGATCAGGATGACGGGAAAATCGCTGCAGGGGACGGCGCTGCAGATGTTGCCCGCCACCGTCGCCCGGTTGCGGACCTGGGGGGAGGCGAAATCCCCCACCATTCCCGCGAGCTCGGGGAAAAGCTCCTGGACCAGCGATGATGCCCGCACGTCGCTGGCGGTGCAGCCGGCTCCGATCGACAGACTGCCGTCCGCCTCCCGGATCTGTTTCAGATCCTCGAGGTCCTGCACAGAAATGACATGCTGGGCCCGGCGGACGTCCGCATCGATATCGAACAGGAGGTCGGTTCCTCCAGCCAACACTTGCGTCTCCGGGAGGTCGGCCAGGAGCCGACACGCCTCCTCGAGATCGCGAGGCCGGTGGTACTCGTAGGTTCCGGGCATTGGATTCTCCAGGCCTTAAGACGAGGTAGCTGACCCTCCCCCGGGGTCGCGCCACCTTATACTGCGCCGCGGCTCCTGTTCCTGCCACCTCTTACCGCATCAACCCTTGGCTGACAAGTCGCCACCTCAGGCAGAAAAAGAGCCCGCATCTTTCGCCACGGTTTCTTGTGGCGAAGGATGCGGGCGGGGTCATGATTTTTCAGCGTTCCTCAGAGGTTCGTAGGGTTGAACCTACCGTGAGCCTCAGGGGTTCACCGAGGATGGCGAATTTGCGGATCAGTATCCCTCGACCTGCTTCGGGAAGTAGTCCTCGAGATCGCCTTCTCGGCAGACGTCGAGCGTGGTGCAGTGCAGGGCGCCGCCGAACGGGATCACCTTCTCGTAAGGAATGGGAACCACTTCGATGCCCATGCCGTCGAGCTGATCCATGTAGGCCGTCTCATGCGCCTCGACACAGATCGTGTTGGGGCCGAGAGAGAACGTGTTCATCGAGATCCACGACTTGCTCTCGTACAGCCCGGTCAGGTAGCACTTGTTCTGGTGCACGTAGGTCGGCTCGGCGGCCGGGACGAGCTCCCAGTCGTTGATCTTCATGAGCTTCCAGAACTCATCCGTGATCGGGCACCACTCCGGGTTGTAGATGGCCAGGCCTGGTCGAACGGGCAACATGTTGACGTCGATGTGCCACGGGTGCTCGTTCTTGTCGAACAAGACGTGGTGGACGCGAATTCCCTTGGAGCCGAAATAGCGCTTGAGCCAATCCATGCCGCCACGATTGGTCACGCAGGAGGCCTGCCAGAAGATGTCCCTGCCGCAGCGCGCCGCGTCGGCGGCGTCCCACAGAGGCTCCTTCTCGGTGAGCTGATACTGCCATTTGCGCGTCCGCTCGAGCTTCTCTTCCTCGGTCCAGTTGTTGAACAGGTTCCAGAAGTAGTTCTTCTCGTAGGACTCGTCGGTGAGACGTGGCTTCGGCGCCGCCGTCCACAGGAACTCGGGGTCCTCCTTGAACCACTGCTCGAACAGTGGGCGCAGGTTCAGATACTCGTAGAAACGCGAGCGGCGGCAGGTGGTGGCCTCCATGATCTCGTTGCCCACGGGCAGGAACACGTCACGGACGTTATTGACGCCGTGCTGGTTGAGCTGCGTCCAGTCGGGGGTCGAGACCGCCCGGCGGTCGTGCATGCCGGGATGCAGGACGGCGCGGTCGACGATAATGCCGCGGTCCTCCATGACCTTGATGAAGTAGTCCATCTGCTCGTTGGCAGCGTCGTACATCTCCTGCGGGAACGGGCCGAACGAGCCGAGCGGATAGTCGCCCGTTGGACGGTCGTACCACCATGCAGGCTCCGGGGCGGGAATATTCGTGCCCTCCGGGCGTCCGACGATCACACGCTTCAGCGGGTCCCACTCGTTCCAGGAATTAACGATCTTTGCCATTGCTACCTTCTCCTTCTGTTGCACATCTGGCGACGACCACGATGCCGATCGCCGCAAACAACTACGAGCACAATCCAGTGTTCCAGTTCAGGACACTCAGGATGCCGACAACCCGGGCGGGCCGCAACATGATCGACTCTTGTCACCATTCCTGGCGCTCTGCCGGCCGATCGTCTTGCTCTGCTGGGTGAAGGAGCCGATTCTCATCGCATGAACAGCTCCCAGAAGCTCTTCTGGCCCTCGTCTCGAATCAGGTTCACGGGGAGCCCGTCTTTGAAGACCATTTCGAGCCTGCGCAGGTGCGAGATGTGGTCGAGCGGGTTGGCTTCGACCACGATCAAGTCGGCGATCTTGCCGACCTCGACCGTACCCAGGTCATCGAGCCACCCGACCATCTCGGCCGAGTTCCTCGTTGCCGCGATGATGGCGTCCATTTCCGAGAGGCCGGAAAAGACGAGCTGCTCGATCTCGAGAAGGCCGATTTCGTCGATGGGGTTCGAATCGCTTCCAGGGACGATCTTGACGCCGGCGGCGAAGGCCTTGCGCAGGATCTCCCGCTGCCGTAGCGCGCTGCGGGGCGAGCGCTCGTCGGCATAGGCCACCTCGATGCGGCCCTCGATCGCCACTGGGTCCTCGTCGAGGCCGAGCTCGGCGATCCGTGCCTCGCGATCCTCGATATACTCGGCGCTCAGATTGCAGACGATCGTGGGGTCGTAGAAGGTGCCCTTCTCGGCCATCATCGTGATGGTCTCGTCGGTCAGCCGGTAGCCGTGCTCGATGCCGTCGATCCCCAGCTTCACCGCCAGTCCGGCGCCGGGCTCCGCGGCGTGCCCAACCACCTTGAGGCCGTTGGCATGCGCGGTTTCGACCGCTGCCTCGATCTCGTCGACCGTCAGCTCATCGACCATGATCTTGATGATGTCGGCGCCGTGCTTGATGTGCTCGCGGACCGCCTTGCGCATCTCGTAGGGGCCGTCGATCTCCACTGCCACCGGGCCGATATTCTCGGTGCCGTGCCCGCCAGTGGCGGCGATCGGATTGCCGGAGGCGATGATGCGCGGGCCGACGAACACGCCGGCGTCGAACGCGTCCCGCCAGGACACGTCAATGTAGTCGCGCTCGCCGGTCATCCGCAGGCTGGTGAAGCCTCGCCTCAAGGCGTCCATGGCGTTCCGGCCGGAGCGGATCGCGGCCGGGAGGACGGGCTCGCCATCGAGAATATGGTTCGGGTCGGGCAGCAAGTCGCTCAGGTGTGAATGGTTGTTCCACAACCCGGGCAGCACGTAGCCGCCATCGAGGTCGATGATGCGGACGTTTGCCTCGCCGCCTGGCTCATAGCGCCCCGAGCGGATCTCGGCGAT
>JAUWTE010000490.1 GCA_030609765.1 Acidobacteriota bacterium | reverse complement strand
GGCTCGCGCGCCGGAGCGTAGGCGACCCTGTCCGACACTCCTTCTGGTAATCGACGGCCTGGCAGATCGTCCAGTGCGTGCGCTGGGAGGACGTACTCCACTGCAGGCTGCTGACACGCCAACGCTCGACCGGCTGGCGAAAGAAGGGCGCTGCGGCCTCGCCGACGCCGTTTCGCCGGGAGTCGTCCCTGACACCGCCGCGGGCACCCTTGCCGTGCTCGGCCAGTCACCGCTGGCGTTGAAGCGTGGCCCCGTGGAGGCCGTTGGGGCCGGGTTCTCGCTCTCTCCAGATGACATTGCCCTGCGGGGCAACCTCGCAACTGTTGATGAGCATGGCGTGGTCATCGATCGCCGCGCCGGCCGTATCCGCACGGAAACAAACGAGCTCGCCCAGGCCATCGACCGGTTGGCGCTGCCGCGCAGTGTACCCAAGGACATCGAGGTGCGTGTCGCGCCCTCTACCGAGCACCGCCTCGCGGTAGTCCTCAAGGGTCGGCACCTGTCGTCCGAGATCATGGCCAGTGACCCCGGTGAAGGGGCGGCGGCCGCCCCGGCACTCATACCGAAAGCACTCGACCCCAACAACCGCGACGCCGTCTTCACGGCCCGCATACTCGCCCTGTTCGAGCAGCAGGCACGCACGGTGCTCGAGCAGCATCCGCTCAATGCCGCCCGTCGCGCGGAGGACTTGTTTCCGGCCAACGCCATATTGACTCGTGGTGCCGGTCGGATTCATCGCCTGATTCCGCTCGAGGAGGCAGGGATCCCGCTGCGCTTGGTTTGCGTCAGCGGCGATCGCACGATTCTCGGCCTGTGTAGCTGGCTGGGTGCGGAGATCGTGACCAAGGATGGCATGACTGCCAACCTCGACACGGATTTGAAGCTCAAGTTCAAGGAGGCACACGACGCCCTGCTGCGCAGTGACCTGGTGCTATTGCAGGTAAAGGGCGCCGACATCGCGGCACACGATCGACGGCCCGAGCTCAAGGTTGAGTTCCTCGAGAGGCTCGATCGCATGCTGGGTACGTTTCTCGACGACTTCGAGGGGCCCTTGCGCGTCGCCGTCGGCTCCGACCACGCAACGGTCTCCGAGAGTGGTCAGCACGCAGCCGACCCTTTGCCTGTCTTGATCTGGGGAGATGGCATCGAGTCCGATGAGGTCGTGAGGTTCGACGAGATATCGGTTGGGGTCGGCGCCCTGCAGCGGTTCCCCCTCCAGCTTCTGCTGAGCCGCCTGTACGATCTCACCTGATCGCAGGGCATTCACCTATGTGCCGATCCGCGGCCCAGCGCAGGCTCTGGTGGTCTGACTGGCAAAGGCGGAAAGTTCAAAGGATTTTAGTTAATCCGTTTGAGAAGGTATATTTCTGTCGTACCTTCCTCAGCTAGCCACCCGTTGAGAAATCCAGGCTAGGTGGTAGTCAGAGGTTGGCCTGTGGGCTTGGTGTCGAATGAGAAGTCCGTTTTCGCCACCTGCGCCGCAGGCACGGACGAACGGAACAGCGATGAACGATACGGCCCTCATCAAGGTTCTCGCCGATTTGTTCAGGGACGCGCGGGAGGCACATCGGCGTGCCTCCGGCGAGAACGAAGATCCGGAATGGCCGCTCTGGTACGCCGACTACCTGCAGCACCGGCTAGGCAAGCGACTGAAGGCCAGATTCACCAAGAGCGAGCTTGTCTATCTTCTCGTCAAAGCCGACCGCCAGCGTGAATATCGGGCGCCCGGCGCCGATTTATCGAGCTACTACGCCAAGTTCTTCTACGAGAGATACCTCTAGGTAAGCTGGGGACCACGACACCTTCCTGCTGCGGCACCGGGGATGGGTGTGTCTGTGGCGCTGCCTATCGCTGCCTAGCAGGCCGTGGTGTGTGATTCAGCTTCCGCCTCCGACTCGTCCTCACCTTTCACGTAGCGGTCGAACCACTCGATGAAGCGAGCCCACATGTCGAGCTTGTTCTCGATCGCCCTGGGCGTGTGGGATTCGAACGGATACATGTACAGGACCGCGGTCTTGCCGAGTCCGGTGAGGGCCTGCATGAAGCGCTCCGATTGCACCGGGTACGTGCCGGAGTTGTTGTCGTCGGCCCCGTGATAGATGAGTAGCGGGGTGTCGATCTGGTCGGCGGAGAAGAATGGCGACATCTCGAGATAGACCTGTGGCGCCGTCCAGATGTCGCGGCGCTCCGATTGGAATCCCATCGGAGTGAGGCTGCGATTATAGGCGCCGTCCCCGGCGATGCCGGCCTTGAAGAAAGGCGCGTGGGCAAGGATGTTGCCTGTGGCGAAAGCGCCGTAGCTGTGTCCCCCGTGGCCGATCTTGTCGACGTCGACGTATCCCATTTGGTCGACCTTGCGAATCGACGCGTACATCGAGTCCACCAGATCCTGGATGAAATGGTCGTTGTAGGGCTCTCCGATGATCGGGATGTCGGGGTATACGAGCGCGTAGCCTCGAGTCAGCCAGATGTCCGACCAGCGCAGGTAGCTCAAGTGA
The DNA here is from genome assembly GCA_030609765.1 of Acidobacteriota bacterium. GTDB lineage: Bacteria > Acidobacteriota > UBA890 > UBA890 > UBA890 > CALAKE01. Next base: position 596 of record JAUWTE010000490.1, on the reverse strand, counting down.
GTGAAGGCGTTGTGGTTGCGCGAGCGGATAGCGGAGCGCTGGTAGTCCTCCTCGCTGTTGAACTCGCGCGGGTAGGTCCAGAACATCGCCGGCACGCGCGTGCCTTCCTCATAGCCGACCGGCAGTGAGATGCGCCCCTGCATCTTCACGCCATCACGCCGCGTGAATTCGAAATCGATCCTCTGCGCCGCGGTGATCTCGGGAAATGGATCGACGTTGTTCGTGAGGTTTTCCATGGAGCCGTCGCGGCGCCACAGATAGCTGTCGGGATTGTCGGTCTTCGACTCGCGACTGACGATCATGGTCTCGAGGTCATCATCGAGCACGACCAACGGCATCTCGAGGCTCTCATTCGAACCCTCGAACAGTCGCTCTATCGCCCCGTCCGCCACGGTGACCGCGTCGACGAACGGTTGCGACCTGAAATCGTCCTTGTACCCCGGACCTTCCAGGTAGATCGTGTCGCCCTCGCTCGAGACCAGTGCGTGCTCGATGCCGTTCCCCGCGGGTTCCGTGCTCAGCCCACCGGGCAGCTCGGTGATCTTCTGTGGTTCGTAATAGTCGACCAGGACATTCGCCTGCGGATCATCAACGGT
>JAUWTE010000334.1 GCA_030609765.1 Acidobacteriota bacterium | reverse complement strand
GTGTGTACATCGATGAACCCCGGCGCAACCACCAGGCCCGTGGCGTCGAGGATTTCCGCAGCGGCGGGAGCAGCCACCAGGGGTCCAACGTAAGCGATGCGATCTCCAGCGATCCCGACAGCGGCATCGATCCAGGGGGAGCCCGTTCCGTCGTAGACCCGCGCTCCGACAATCAAGGTATCGAGTTCGCCACCCTGGACGCTCCGAGGCGTGGCCACACTCGACATGCCACCGAGGGCGGTCGCAACGATCGCCACGATGAGGAAGGCCGCCCGCGGCCCACGCACGATCCGCCTACCTCCGCTCTTTCACGAACGTCCACACCGTGCTGCCGGTGTCATTCGTCTGGGTGAAGGTAATTGCCAAGACACGCAACGCGTAGCGGAGCTCATAGACCGTGATGTCGTCGGGCTCGTTCTCCGGCGACCAACGACCCCTGATCTCGAACACGCGGCCCGAGTCGGTCCAACGAGCGATCTCCTCGACCTCCGAGCCACTCCGACTGAATCGCGTCACGGTGCCATCCCACCTGTAGCTCGTCTCGATCGAATAGCCACCCTCCACGATAAACTCGAAATCGATGTGGTCGGGCTGCTGCGAAATCTGATAGCGCACCTCGCGCTCGCGCCAGGCCTCGACCATCGGGTCGCTCGCGCCAGGGTCGAAAAGCCAGCTGCCGGTCAGGTCGACAACAGGGATGTCGCTCACCCAACCCTCCGACCAAACGTCCCTACGGTTCCGGGTCTCGGACTGTTGCGGACCCATCGACGAGCCGGCGGAGACAATTCCCGAGCTGACAGCCAAGACGCAGAGGATGAGAGCCGACAGGGCCTTGGGGTGTCTACCGAGGGAGGGGCGTAGCCCGGCTGCAGAGGATTTCCTGCCCCGCGCGAAAAAACTGGAGGCGGCGCCCGGATTCGAACCGGGGAGTGAGGGTTTTGCAGACCCTTGCCTTACCACTTGGCGACGCCGCCTCTCTGGACCCGTTTGGCACACGCCGGCTCTCCCGAGTGGAATATTCACGCGTGATCGATTGCCGCTCACAGGAGAATGTCGAGGAAGACGCCAGCGCTCGAGGGGCTTCAATGAAATGGAGCGGGAAACGGGATTCGAACCCGCGACCTCAACCTTGGCAAGGTTGCGCTCTGCCAGCTGAGCTATTCCCGCTCCTGGGCATAATGGTAGCGACGGTGACGCCCTCTAGGCAAGCTCCATGGTCACTTGAAATCGCTTTCACTTATATACTGCCAGCCTGAACCAGGCGCTGGAGATCTCGAGATGGCCCAATACATCTACTCACCTCACTATCACGTCGATATCGGCCTGCACGTTTTCCCCACCGAGAAGTACGAGCTCATCCGACAGCGTTTGATCGACGAGGACGGCGTCCTGCCTGAGGATTTCCTGGAACCCGCGCAGGCGAGCGCGGAAGAAGTCGTCACGGTGCACACTCGAGACTACTATCTGAAGTGCCGCGACAACCTCCTCAGCTCCCTCGACCAGATGCGCCTCGAGCTGCCCTGGTCCCCGGAGCTATTCGACGCCGCTGCTCGATGCGTTCGCGGTTCCATCGATGCCGCACGCCTCGCACTGGATCATGGAGTCGGGTTGCACATCGGTGGTGGCTTCCATCATGCGTACCCTGATCATGGCGAGGGCTTTTGTGTCTTCAACGATCACAGTTGCGCGATTCGCCAGCTACAGGCCGAAGGCACCATCGAGAAGGCTCTTGTTGCTGATTGCGACCTGCATCAGGGCAACGGAACCGCGGCGGTATTTGCCGACGACCCGACAGTGGCCACCTTCTCGATCCATCAGGATCATATTTACCCGATGGACAGGCCTCCCAGCACAATCGATATCGGCCTCATGCCGGGCACGAACGACAAGGCGTACATCAAAGAGCTCGAGCGGTGGCTGTTGCCGCTCTTCGACAGCCATGAGCCGGACTTCGTCGTTTACGTTGGCGGAGCCGACCCCTACTGCGAGGATCAACTCGGCTCCCTCGCCCTCACACGCGAAGGCCTCAGCGAGCGAGATGCTCTCGTGGTCGACGCCTGCAAAGAGCGTGGCCTCCCCCTTCTCGTGGTTCTCGCCGGTGGCTATGCCTACAACTTCGAGGATACGGTCGCCATCCATCTGGAGACCCTTCGCCAGGCCCGCCGCCTTTGGAATTCCAGCGGGGCCGGCACCAGCGAATAGAGCTGCACGCTCGCCCGCATCTCGCCTCGAGGACACAAAGAGCTCATGGTCGGAAGGCGTCACGCAACCAGGTTGCACGAGCGTGCCCGTCGCGAACTCGCACACTGACAACGTCAAACCGGCACGCGCAACCCCGAGGACCCTCCTGGCGCAGGTAATCTCGAGCCGTGGCAATGATCCTGCGTTGCTTTCGCCAGTCGACCGCGTGTACTGGGTCGCCGAATCCCTCGCGGCGGCGAGCCTTGACTTCGACGAAGGCCATGATCTCTCCATCTTGGACGATGAGGTCGATCTCACCGAGCTTGCATCTGTAACGCTCGGCGAGGATCCGGCAACCCCGCGACTCCAGGTGTAGGGCAGCGAACCTCTCCGCCGCACGCCCGAATGCTTGTGTCCAGCCGCCTCTCGATCTCCGTCCCATGACCCTCCGCTCGACCATATTGGATGGCCACGGATGTAGGGATGGGAAGATCAGGAGGCAGTGCGCACGCGCCAGCGCACTCCCTGGGGCGTGTCTTCGAGCTCGATCCCTTGGCTCTGTAGCTGATCTCGAATGGTGTCCGCCTCGGCGAAGTCGCGGGCGGCGCGGGCCCGGATGCGGGCTTCTATCATCTCGAGGAGATCCTCGGAGATCGGCGGCCCCATGGCCAGCAACTCCTTGTCATCGACCTCGATGCGGCGCTCGATTTGCTCCTCGACCTGCGGGAGGACGGCCCAGATGCCGTCCACTTCTCGAATCCAGTCCAATGCTTCGACTGCTTCTTCGCGGCTCATTCTGCCCTGATCGAGAGCCGTATGAGCCTCGCGAACCAAGGTGAACAGGTGGCCGAGAGAGCCGCTCGTATTGAGGTCATCTAGCAACGCGCCGCGGAACCTCGCGGCGATAGTCGACAACACCTCAGAGAAAGGTGCCATCGCAACCTCTCCGGAATCCGGTGAGGCATCGGCCGCCACAGCACCGGACGCCTTGCCCTTCTGCAACGACGGGATCTCCTGCTCGAGGCGAAGGACCAGCTCGGCGAGCCGGTCGACGGAGGCTTGAGCCTGGCTTAGAGCGTCGAAGGTGAAGTTGAGCTGCTTGCGGTAGTGCACGGACGAAAACATGAAGCGCAGCGCCGCGGGGCTGTATCCATCGTTCAGGAGCTCTTTGAGGGTGTACTGATTCCCCAAGCTCTTGCTCATCTTGATGCCGTCGACGATGAGGTGGGCGCAGTGCATCCAGAAGCGGGCGACCGGCTCACCGGTTGCCGCGGTGCTCTGCGCGATCTCGTTTTCATGGTGCGGGAACATCAGGTCGACACCCCCCAGGTGGATGTCGAAGTCTGTGCCGAGGTATTTCATGCTCATCGTCGAGCACTCCAGGTGCCATCCCGGGCGCCCGCGGCCGACTTTGGTGTCCCAGGCGGGCTCTCCCTCCTTGGCGGCCTTCCACAGCGCGAAATCGCGAATATCTTCCTTCTCGTATTCGTCTCCCTCGACCCTGCCAGTAGAACGAAGCTGTGAGGGATCGAGGCGCGACAGACGACCATACTCGGGAAAGCTGGACACCCGGAAATAGATCGATCCATCCTGCTCGTAGGCATGTCCCCGCTCGACCAGGCGCTCAACCAGGTCGGCCATCTCTTCGATGTGGTCGGTAGCGCGCGGATACAGGGTCGCCGGCTTGATGCGAAGTGTCTCGAGATCCTGGAAGAATCCCTGCGCGAACTTCTCCGTATACTCCGCCAACGACTGCCCCGTGCGCTGGGCCCCGGCGATAGTCTTGTCGTCGACGTCGGTGATGTTCATCACCAGACGCACGGGGTAGCCGGCCCATTCCAGCGTGCGGCGCAGGATGTCCACCCACACGTTGACGCGCATGTTGCCGATGTGGGGATGGTCGTAAACGGTCGGGCCACACGCGTACAGTCGAACACCAGATGGATCGCGCGGCTCGAATGGTTGCAGGCTTCGGGTCAGAGTGTTGTAGAGCTTCAACATGAGCTGTGTCCGTGGGATTTACGCCTAGCAGGCCGTGGTCTACTTTTCGCAAACCAAGATGGTAGGCAATTCGCGTCCATCGTGCGCAGAGCGGAGCTTGACCTCGACACCCTCTCCCACGATCGACAGAGTGGCCCGGATCTCGACTCTCGACCCTGGGTCGGCGTCAGCGAGGGTCACATCGTTCGCCCCATCGCGGCGACCGCAGATTTCCTCGATCGCGACTCGACTCTGCTCCTCGACTTGCTCGGGAGCCTCGCCATCGCTACCCCCGACCATGAGCACCTCAGCGACAAAGCCCATGAGAAGGGAAGCAACCGAGTCATCGCACGGGAGGCTGAACCTCGCTTCGTG
>JAUWTE010000193.1 GCA_030609765.1 Acidobacteriota bacterium | reverse complement strand
GCTATTTCCGTTGGCACGACCAGCACAATTTCCTCATGCCCGACGGAAGTGGACTCGGGCAGCATCTCACCAACGACCTGCTGCAGGTGAAGGGAGTTTTCTTCCCGGGCGGAAACTGGATCTTCCGGCCGAGCTTTACCTACTCGAGAAACCTGAGGCTGTCCAACATGGCCGGGAGTCCACGCGACCGCATGCCTGAGGACGTCGTCATCGACATGGAGATCGACTCCTACACGGGTCGGCTCGAGATCGAGCACGGCACCATGCGGCGGGTTGCCGGCCAGTTCGGCGTCGACTACGCCTACGAGGACCAGGTGACCCGAGGCATCATCCCGCTCCTGCCGTCGGCCAGGATCCACAACGTGGCAGGCTTCGTCTACGAGAGTGTGGATCTCGGGCGCTTCGGGCTTACCTTTGGAGCCCGTTTCGACCGCCGCGGCCAGAAGGCGGAACCCAACGCCACACTCAAACTTCCCGATACAGAGGCGGGCGAGAGCCTGGCGGTGTGCGAGCAGACCTACAACGTGCTCAGCGGAGCGTTGGGAGGAACGTATCGACTCACTCCCGAATCGGCGCTCGCCTGGAACATCGGGCGTGGCTTTCGAGCCCCGAGCATCTTCGAGCTTCATGCATTCGGTGTGCACGGCGGCATCGCCGCGTTTCAGATCGGCGACCCGAACCTCGTACCCGAGATCTCTCTGAACACCGACGTATCGGTACGCTGGCAATCACCGCGCCTGCTGGCGAAGGCAACTCTCTACCGCAACGCCATCGACAACTACGTCTATCTGGTCAATGCGGAGGCAATCGACCCGTACACCCATTTGCCGATCATGAGGGCCACGCAGGCTGATGCCGTGCTCTGGGGTGCTGATCTGAGCGCGCGAGCGCAGGTCTTGCCCTGGTTACAGCTCAGAGGCATTTTCGAGACCGTCGATGGCGAGAATGTCGAAACCGGCGACAAGCTTCCCCTGCTTCCGGCCACCAGGTTGGAGGGTGGCATCAGGTACACCTGGAGGGAATGGGGCAGGATGCAGAGTCCCCACCTGGATTTTGGCGTGCGGCACGTGCTGAGGAAGCAGGCCGCCGGCCGCTTCGAGCCATTTTGGCAGTTCGACGCCAATCCCGACTTCGGCGTGGCCTCTACCGAGGCTTACACGCTTCTGAATGTCGGGGTCGGTTTCGACCTGCCCCTTGCTCAGGAGTACATCCATCTCGACTTCAGAATCGAGAATCTTCTGGACCAGGTCTACCGCGACTTCCTTGACACCTACAAAGGATATGCCCTCAGCCTGGGTCGAAACGTTAGCGTGATGCTGAGCGTTCCCTTCAGGATTCAGTGAAAAGGGGAAGCAAGATGAAAGACTCTGCAAGGCCCCTCGCCGGCGAGCGAATAGGCATCTTCGGCAAGGGGGGATCGGGCAAGAGCACTGTGGCGGTGCTTTTGGCGCAAGCGCTCAGGAGTGTGGGCTACGAGGTCTGCCTACTCGATGCCGATTCGACGAACGTGGGGATGTGGCGAGCATTGGGCCTCGACAGTAACCCCAGGTCGCTCATCGACCACTACGGCGGCATGGTTTTCAGCGGAGGATCTGTGACATGTCCCGTTGATGACCCGACCCGCCTGCCCGGATCGGAGCTCGACCTGGAGGAGGTACCCAGTGATCTTTACGGTCGCACCTCCGACGGCATCTACCTGTTGACTGCCGGCAAGATGGGACACCGGGGCGTGGGAGCAGGCTGTGACGGGCCGATCGCCAAGGTGGCCAGGGACCTTCGTGTGCTCATTGCCGGCAAGAGCCCTGTGACTCTCGTGGATTTCAAGGCAGGCTTCGAGGATTCGGCCAGGGGCGTCGTTACGGGCCTGGATTGGGCGCTTGTGGTCGTCGATCCGACGAGGGCTGCGGTTCAGATGGCCGTCCACATGAGGAACATGACTGACGAGATCAAGGCCGGAGCGTTTCCGGCCACCAAGCACCTGGAGGACGTCAGGCTCATCGAGCTGGCCAACAGGATCTCCGGCGAGGCGCACGTGAAGTGGACACTCTGCGCGCTGAACCGGGTGGCGGACGCCACCACGGAGGAGTACCTGCGGGAACAGCTCGCCGAAGACGGTATCGAGCCCATCGGCGTCATTCACGCCGCTCCCGAAATCGCCGCTGCCTGGCTGCGAGGTGATTCTCTCGAGGTGGCCAGCGCGAGGGTGGATGCCACGGCTCTGGTCTGGCAGATGGAGGCCGCTATGGCAATGCACGACGAGGACACGCTGGTGGCAAAATCGCTCCCGTGAAGGAACCACTCAGTCGAGGGGGCCACTCAGTCGGTAGTTTCAGGGCTCGAGTCACCGAAGCGCGCCACCAGCAGCGTCAGGTCGTCGTGAAGCGGCTGCTTGCCAACGAACGCCCTCACCCTCTCGAGTATTCTCTCCTGAACTTCTCGAGTGCTGGCGAGCCCGCACTCCTCGGCCGCGAGGACGAGGCGCTCTTCACCGAATTCGTTGTCCTCGGCATCCATGGCCTCGACAAGGCCGTCTGAGTAGATCACCAGCAGGTCGCCGGGTTGGACGGTGAGATCCTCCTGCTTGTAGGTGGCGCCGGGCAAAATGCCGAGCACAGGCCCGCCGGAGCGCAGACGGTGGGTCTCAATGGCGTCGTTCGCGTCTTGACGCAACAGAAGGGCAGGAAGGTGTCCCGCGTTCACATACCGCAGCTTCGAGTCCGCTGGATCGTAGCAGGCCCAAAAGAGGCTGACGAAACGCGCCGGACTCGTCTGAGCGTAGAGTAATTCGCCGAGCCGCCGTATCAATTCCGCATGGTCCTCTTCGTCCCACATCCCCGCGGCGGTGCGTACCGCACCATTCAGCAATCCCATCAGGAGCGCCGCCGAAAGGCCCTTGCCGGATACGTCTCCCAGCACCAGCGCGAATCGGCCCCGGCTCAGGGCGAAGACATCGTAGTAGTCGCCCCCCACGTCCCAGGCTGGTAGGCAATGCGCGGAGAAATCGAGCTGCTGGCATTTATCGCATTCGACCGGCAGCAACTGCTCCTGGACGAGGCGGGCCACCGCTAGCTGGTCGTCCAGCTGCTTGCCACGGAGATATCTGGGAAACAGAACTGTGGCCATGACCATGGAGGCCAGCAAGGCGAGCGATGCAACTGTGCCGACCATCAAGTTACGTTGCAGGGGAGCGTACACGCCGGCCGACTCCCGAATGGAGAGCGCCACCTCGGCCATCTTGAATCTCGGCCCGGCGAACGTTGGGGTCTCCCCCCGCTGCCTGGGTCCCTCATCCGCAAAGCGAAAGCGGCACGGAAGTGTGACGACCAGCACATCGCCCTGCGCGGCGGCCCGTGTGTCGACGAGGCTCTGGCTGCGCAGCTCCATCAGGCTGTCGATAGTCTCGTTCGTCAGAGGTTGGTCGTCACTCTCGCCGCTCTCGGCGAGAATCTGTCCGTCCGGATCGGCGACGCGGATCCAGGCCACGTTGGCAGTTGGATCCAGGCGGATCTCATCGAGCATCTCGCCGAGGTTTTCGTTGTCTCGTGGCGGATTCATCCGGGCGCGTTGCTCGAGTAGAGAAACGTAGCGGCTCGCCTCACCGCTGAGGTGATCCATCACAAGGTGCCCGGTAACATATTGATACGTCAGATAGGTCTCAGCGAGCAGGAGGAACCCTAGCCCGAAGCCGGCGATAATCGTCACCTTGAACAGCCTGGCACCTCGGGTAGTCATGCTCACAGACATCCCCCTCCGATATCGCCCATCCAGCCTACCCCAGACTGGTAGCGTGGGACTATTTAGGTCCCGGGTGTGACCAATCGTACACGCGCGGCATCTGTGAGTGTAGAAAGTCAAACTGAAAAGCTACCGTCACCACTCCTTCCGACGAAGATCAGCCCCCGGACCACAGCACACTGGAGAACACCGACGTGGAAAACGCTCCTGCCCTGCCCCGCTTGAACGAGCCCGCCCCGGATTTCACGGCCCCGACCACCCACGGTGACAAGTCGCTTTCCGACTACAAGGGCCGCTGGCTGGTCCTCTTTTCGCACCCGGCCGACTTCACGCCGGTTTGCACCACCGAATTCCTCGGTTTCACCAAGAACTACGACAAGTTCCAGGAGCTCGGCTGCGACCTGCTGGGCCTGTCGATCGACAGCACCTTCAGCCACATTGCCTGGACGCGCAACATCAAGGAAAAGTTCGGCGTCGACGTGCCGTTCCCGATCATCGCCGACCTGTCGATGACCGTGGCCAACGCCTACGGCATGGTGATGCCCGGTGCCAGCAGCACAGCCACCGTGCGCGCCGTCTTCGTCATCGACCCAGAAGGCATCCTGCGCGCCATGATCTACTACCCGCTCACCAACGGCCGCTCCATCGACGAGGTGCTACGCCTGGTGAAGGCCCTGCAGACCACGATCGAGCACGGCGTTGCCACTCCTGAAGGTTGGCAGCCCGGCGACAAGGTCATCGTGCCCCCGCCCGTCGACGTGCGTGAGGCCGAGGAGCGGATGAACGCCGGCTACGAGTGTGTCGACTGGTACTTCTGCAAGAAGGACCTGGACTGACCGGAACCGCGAGGAATTCACACCACGAGCTTTGACCCAGGGAGGGTTCAGGCGAAATCGACCCAGCAAAAGCACCAGGTCGAACCCCAGGGGGCCGGCGCAAGCCGGCCCCTCTTTGTTGCTTCTCGCCCTCCTCGAGCAGAGTGCCCCTCCTCGAGCAGAGCGGCCCTCCCCTGACTTGGTGGTGTCACACACCACCCACCAAGACAGCAAGATATCTCCCTCGGGGGACCCAGCGTGTACAATAGATGGTCCGTGCCGGCTTCGGTGCCGACCGGAGAGCACAGTCGACAACCTGGTCCAAGTCCATGAGATCACCCGGAAGAAATACACAACGCTTTGCGGTCGCCCTCCTGATGGCGACCCTTCTGGGACCCGTCGGTGGCGGCCTGGCCGGCCACCAGGTGGGTGTGGGCATGGGTGCAGACCTCGCCGGTCATCAAATGGGCGGGAATGACTGTGCCGAGCATGATTCCAGCGAGCCGCGTCGCTGCGCCGGCCTCTGGTCGACGGCCTGCTGTGATTACTTCGCGCCGGGCGCCAAGATCAACATCGAGCCATCCTTTGACTCGAGCTCTCGCGCCGCAGATGCCCTGCCCATCGGCACAGCGGCCGAGGTGCTGGAGCCTGCGGCGATCTGGACGCACCTGATCTTGCCGACATCCGGCGAAGGTCGCCCCGGCTCGACCTCGCTCGTCATTCTGCACTCCGCCCTCCTGCGGTAATCGGCGCCTCGCCTGGCGTTTCGGGGTGAGCTCTGCCCTTCTGCAACCCCGAATCGTCTCGCACGTGCGGCGCGGGATCTTCGCGCCGCGACCCCTGAACCACCCGTCATCCGTCGCCCCGTCGATTAAACAGGAGAATCACCGTGAGTTGTGGAGAACGAGAAGAACCCTTGCTGGGCAGCGCTGCTGAGGCCCCCGTGCCGAGGCGCCGCCGCGGCAGGAGACCTATGAGGGAATCCGGCGCGAGCTCGGTCGCGGTGACCAGGAAGACTGGCATGAGCTCTGTCGCGGTGGGATTGATCTGCCTGCTGGTGGTCGGTCCCGCCATGGCGAACCCGCCGGCTTCGGCCGACGACCCTCTGTCCGGCCCCGGAAAGCTCGGACTCGAAACCGTCGTTCAGCACGCCCTGGCCAGCAACCTCAGCATCGACGCGGCCCGCGAGCGCTGGGTCGCGGCGCAAACGATCCCCGCCAAGGCCCATGATCTGCCCGATCCGCGTATCCGCTACGGCTTCGACCTGCTGGGCTTCGATTCGGCGAACCCATTCGACGGCCGGCTGCGCATCCAGTACTCCCAGGAGCTCCCCTACGCGGGAACCCGGGATCTGCGTCGTGATGTGGCCGAATGGCAGGCCGACCGGCGTGCTTTCGAGATCTTTGGAACCGAGGTCGACGTAGCGGCTGCCGCCCGTCGCGCCTACTACGAGCTCTATTTCGCCCAGCGCGCCAGCACGATCCATAACCAACACCTCTCGGTGGTCAGGCAGCTCTCCACCGCAGCAGAGCAGCTCTACATCGCCGGCCGGGCGCCGCGGGAGAACGTACTCAGGTCGCTGGTGGAGCTGACCACGCTGCTGGCACGGATCACCGATGTCGACAGCCGCATCGCGGCGACCCAGGCCGAGCTCAACGGCATCCTGCACCGGCCACCCGGCGCGACGCTCGGGGATCCTCAGCCGCCGAGTGAGGAGCTGGCGGGGCTGTCGCTGGAGCATCTTCTCGCCGTGGCCCGGCAACGAAATCCACGCCTCGCAGCCGTGGGCGCCACCAT
>JAUWTE010000425.1 GCA_030609765.1 Acidobacteriota bacterium | reverse complement strand
GCGGTAGGAAACCTGGCCGAGATGAAGAAGGCCGTCGGCGCGAGCTACGAATATATCGATCTCGAGGGCAAGACGGTCGTCCCCGGGTTCATCGAGAGCCACGACCACCTGGTCCTGTACGGATCGATTCTGGCCTTCCTGGACATCTCGCCCTTTGTCACTCCATCCTTGGAGGAAGCCCTGCACAAGATGAAAACAGAGGGCAGGCCCGATGCGGATGGTTGGATTTACGCATTCGGGGCGGACCAGACACTGTATACGGAGAAGCGCGGGCCGACCCGCCAGGAGCTGGACGAGCTCTTTCCCGACCGACCGGCGATGATCGTTCACATAAGCGGACACGGCGCTTTTGCCAACAGCAAGGCCTTCGAGGCGGCCGGCATCACCAAGGACACGCCGGATCCCCAGGGCGGTGTGTTCGAAAAGGACGAGAATGGCGAGCTGAACGGCTACCTCAATGGAATGGCCGCCTGGCTCATGGTCGGGAAATTGCCAGCAAACACGGAAGAGAGCGTGTTCAGTTCCGCCAAGCTGCATGCGAGTCGCGGTTTTACGACGACGACCGAGCTGGCGTTCATGGCCCCGACAATGCTCGTCTTCATGGAAGAGATGACTCGGAGAGAGGACTTTCCGGTGCGCGTGTACGGCGGCATGTTTATCACCATGCCGAGCCTGGACGAGGTCGCGCCGCAGATCGCAAACTACGAGACGGAGCTTCTCAAGATTCGCTACATCAAGACGTGGACCGACGGCTCGACCCAGGGCGGCACCGGCTACTTCACCGAACCGTACTACAAGCTGGATGCCGACACCACAAAGGGGGCTCGCGGCACGCAGGAGCAGTTTAACGAGGAGGTGACCAAGATCCTGCAGCTCGGCTTTGCGCCCGCGGTCCATACGAACGGCGATGCCGCCATGGATCTCGCCCTCAACGCGATTGAATACGCGCGAAAGGAAACGGGAAACACAACCATCAGGCCGCACCTGATCCACTGCCAGTACGTACGTCAGGACCAGTTCGATCGCATCGCGGAGATGGGCAACATCGGAATGACCTTCTTCACACCCCACGTCTACTTCTGGGGTGACATGCACCGAGATTTTCTGTTGGGACCGGAACGCGCGCCCAAGGTCGCCTCGATGAAGAGTGCCGTCGAACGAGGCATCCCCTACGCCATCCACAACGATCCACCGGTCACCCCACCGAACGCACTCCATTCGATGTGGGTGGCCGTCAACCGTCTGACCAGCACCGGTAAGGTATTGGGTCCCGACGAACGCATCACTCCGGAACAGGCTCTGCTCGCCTATACCCGGGAAGCGGCCGTTGTCCTCGGCATTGAAGATCAGGTCGGAACTCTCGAGCCAGGCAAGTACGCCGATTTTGTCCTCCTGTCGGAGAATCCGCTGGAAGTCGAGCCCATGAAGATCAAGGACATCCAGGTCGAGGCGACAGTGATGAATGGACGGATCACCCATCTGGCCCCGATAAACCCCTTTTCGCACCACTAGAGGCGGTGACAGAGCCGGCTCTTAGCGAGACGCACCACCCATGAAAGCCAAAACCATGCGGCACATGACTGGACCGAACACGTGGATGAGGTGGGTGATTGTACCCCTCGTCATCGCGGGAACCGCCCTCGGCTCGGCTTTGGCCGGAGAGAAGACCGTCGAAACCGGGGCGGCTCCAGAAGCTTCTGCGAAGCCAGACTTCTGGAGCCGCACTCAGCTCACCGGGGATTGGGGCGGCGCGCGTAGCTGGCTCAAGGATCGCGGGCTGAGCCTCGATCTGGACTACACCTCCTTCTATCAGAGTCAATTCTCGGGTGCCGGTCGCCATGACTCCGATCACAGCGGAAGAGTGGACCTGGTCTTCAACGTGGACACCGAAAAGCTCGGGCTCTGGAAAGGCGGCGGTGTGCGCACGCACACCGAGTACCGATATGGTCGGTTGAACATAAACCCGGGAGGCGTGCTCTGGCCGGTCAATGTCGGACAGACTCTTCCACTCGACGCTCCTGACGCGATCACCGTCACGTCGCACTACCTGACGCAAAAGATCGGCAAGCGTGCCACGCTGATGCTCGGCAAGATCAACGCGGTCGATCTACTTGCCCCGCACTTCTTCTATGGCGGCTGGGGGACCAGACGCTTCATGAATATCGCCCTGGTCGCTCCTCCCACAGGATTGGTGCCGCCCGTCATCATGGGCGGACTCGTCTCACTCAAAACCGATCGCCTCAACTGGATTCTGATGGCTTACGATCCGCACGACCGCACGCGCGATTACTGGCCTGATGGCCTCTTCAAAGACGGTGTGATCTTCAATGTCTCGGCAACGCACGCGACGAAGCTCGCGGGGCGCACGACGACCTACAAGCTTGGCGGAATCGTGAGCACACAGGAAGGGATGGATCTGCGCGATACTCTGCTGCCACCCGACCTGCAGGTGCCCCTAGAGCGTGGCGCTTTCAACGTCAACGGTGAGTTCACCCACCGGCTGTACGAAAGCAAGGATCGTCCCGGCAGCGGCTGGGGAATCGCGGTCAGAGCCGGCTTCAGTGATGGGAATCCCAACCCCATCGCGGCCTATGTCAGCGGCGGCATCGGCGGAACGGGACCGTTCCCCAGCCGCCGGAGCGACAGCTTCGGGGTCGGCTACTTATACTACAACTTCAGCGATGAGCTGAAGAGCGGGCTGCTCCCTCACTTGGAGTTCGGTGACGAACAAGGCGGCGAATTCTTCTATGATTTCGCGGTCACCCCCTGGTTCCACGTAGCCGCCGATCTCCAGATCATCGGACCCGCCGTGCCTAGTGCCGAGACCGTCGTGGTCGGCGCCTTGCGTGGGAACCTCCGCTTCTAGCTGGGTCTCATCAGGCAACGCGGTAGGACATCCTGGAGACAAACACTGCGATGAGGGGGCGCATGACACAGGGTGCGGCAAAGAAGGGTAGTGCATTTACCACCCCACGCTCTGGATGGGCGGGGGTAAACCCCGCCCGTACGAAGAACCGGGGCACCTTAACTTGCTGGCATCGGGGTTTCCTCCCGCACCAGAGAGTCGACCCGCACTTCCGATGTAGGCGGGGTTTATCCCCGCCCGCTGAAGGAAACCACAGCTTGAGCGAAGCCGAACGAGCACGCCTCGAGTCCCGGGCCCTGAAGCTGTCGGCGGTAGCCTACCTGCTGATGGCGGCGTTGGGCATCGGCTTCTTCTTCCAGTCAAGGTCGGAAGCGATCCTGGTGGACGGGATCTACTCACTCGTCTCCCTGGCCATGACACTGATCGCTCAGCGCGTGGCAGGGCTGGTGGAAACCCCGCAGACACGCTCCTTCCACTTCGGCTTCGCCCACTTCGAGCCGCTGCTCAACTCCCTGCGCATCCTGCTCATCCTGGGCATCGGCCTGTACGCCCTGGCCTCAGCCACCGAGGCCCTGTTCCACGGCGGCCGGCCCCTCAGCACCGGTCCCGCCGTGATCTACGGTGCGCTCGCTGCCGCCGGCTGCCTGATGATGGCCGCGGGTCAGCGGCGGGCCGCACGCAGGACTGCTTCACCGGTTCTGCAGGTGGACTCGCGCAACTGGCTGGTGGACGGGTTGCTCAGCTCGGGGGTCTTCCTGTCCTTCCTGTTCGCCTACTTTATCGACGGCACAGGACTGGCGCACTGGATCCCTTACGTGGACCCCGTGCTGGTGGTGGCCCTGGTGCTGGTG
>JAUWTE010000455.1 GCA_030609765.1 Acidobacteriota bacterium | reverse complement strand
TGCAGGACTGGGTCGTGGGTGATACCACCCGCACCGCTCTGCTGGTGCTGATGGGGGCGGTGGGGTTCGTGCTGCTGATCGCCTGTGTCAACGTGGCCAATCTGCTCATCGCGCGGGCTGCCGAACGTGAGCATGAGATCGCCGTGCGACGTGCCCTCGGGGCGGGCCGAGCTGATCTCATGCGTCAACTGTTCGCGGAGAGCTTTCTTCTGGCTGCCCTTGGCGCTACAGGCGGCGTCTTGATGGCCCGCTGGGGAGTCAACTTTCTGGTTACGACGATTCCCGATGACATCATGCGCCTCGATCGGGTCGGCCTCGATGGCACGGTGCTTCTGTTCGCTACCGCAGCGGCGATGCTGAGCGCGCTCGTTTTCGGCATCATTCCGACAATCGTCGCGTCGCGAGGTGAGTTGACACAGTCACTCAAGGAGGTGGGCAGAAGCTCCACCGCCGGGCGCACATCCCGGAAGGCGAGGAGCATGCTGGTCGTCGCCGAAGTCACGCTGTCGTTGGTGCTGCTTGTCGGTGCTGGGCTGATGGTGCGCAGCCTCACAGCGGTCATCCAGCGCGACCCGGGGGTCAGAGTCGACAACATGCTGATGCTCTCCCTCAGGCTGCCTCGCGAGCGCTACCCCGAGAAGGAGATCGTGGACCGCTTCTTTCTCGATGTCACCGACCGAATCGGTCAGATGGAGGGTGTCGAGTCGGCAACGTCTCTGCTGTCGCTACCTCTCGGCGTCAGCACCTTCAACCTTTTCCGGTCCCACCTCGAGGAAGGCCGGCCGGAGCCGCCCGCCGGGCCCGAGTTCTCGGCCCAGTGGAACGCTGTGATGCCCGGCTTCTACCGCACAATGGGAATCCCGATCCTCCAGGGACGTGCGTTCACCGATCGGGACAACATGGAAAGCGAGCCGGTGATGATGATCAGCCGGTCCTTCGCCGAGGAGATGTTTCCGGACCGTGATCCGATCGGCGTGCGCGTGCGATCCTGGCGCGACGAAAACGTGTTGCGCACCATCGTCGGAGTGATCGGCGATGTGCGCCAGCAGGGTATGAGCGCCGACTTCAACAACATCGTCTACGTCCCGCGCCTGCAACAGAATGGCTTGTCGCCGCAGGCCATCGTCGTGCACACGACGGCCGATCCCCTTGCTTTGGTGTCAGCGATCCGAGGCGAGATCTGGAACGAGGACCCCGATCTGCCGATCAGCAATATCCAAACCATGGAGCAGGCTGCTTCTGCCTCTCTCGGTGAGGAAAGGATGATCGCAAACCTACTCGGCTTCTTCGCTGCCATCGCCCTGGCCCTCGCTGCCGTCGGCCTCTACGGATTGATCTCATACTCGGTCACACAGAGAACCCAGGAAATAGGCCTGCGCATGGCTCTGGGTGCAGACACGAGCCGCGTCGTCTCGTCGATCATCCGTCAGGCGCTCACACTGGCGGTAATCGGCATGGCGATCGGTCTTGTCGTGGCATTCGCCCTCAGCCGAATCATGACGAGCCTGTTGTACGACATCAGCGCCACGGATCCGATCACCTATGTGATCGTTTCGCTGATGCTCGTCGGCGTCGCGGTGGTAGCCAGCTTGGTCCCCGCACTCCGGGCTACCCGAGTCGACCCCGTCACGGCGCTCAGGTATGAATAGGCGGATTCGACACGGCTCCCCATCGGTCGGTCCACGGTTAGCCCCTGGTCGACCCCTCGGCGAACCGTTGACACCTCACTAGGCGCTTGTCTACCGTGGGCGGGCTTTCAAGGGTGAGGCGCTCAGCGCCTTCGAGAATCCACTACTCCGCAAAGATTCACTACGGCCAGACGTAGGAGTCCCCATGCACAGGTCTCGTCTCGTTGTCTTCTCAGCACTTCTCGTCCTTGCTCTCTCCGTGGGCCCGGCGATGCTTCCGGCGGCTCCCCTGCACCCGGCTCAGGCGGCCGCAACCTCCTTCGATGGCTTCGACGAATTCGTCACCACGGTGATGGCCGAGTGGAAGGTGCCGGGGCTGGCGATCGCCGTCGTCAAGGACGGCGAAGTCGTTCTCGCGAAGGGCTATGGCTATCGCGATGTCGAGCAGCAGCTTCCGGTTACACCGAGCACGCTGTTCGCCATCGGCTCAGTCACCAAATCGTTTACCGTGACGCTGCTAGGTACGCTGGCGGACCAGGGCACGGTCGACTGGAACGCGCCGGTGCGGGAGTACCTGCCCGACTTCCAGCTCTACGACGACGTCGCATCCGAATACATGACCCTGCGCGATCTGGTTACCCATCGGTCAGGCCTGCCGCGGCACGACGCGCTCTGGTATGGCGCCGACTTCACCCGCCCGCAGATGATCGAGCGCCTGCGCTACCTCGAGCCCAACCAGGAGCTCCGTGCCCTCTGGCAGTACCAGAACTTGATGTTCCTGACCGCGGGATACCTCGCTGGGCAGGTGGCCGGCACGACTTGGGAAGATCTGGTGCAAGAGCGCATTTTCGGCCCCCTCGACATGACCGGCTCCAACTTTTCTGTCGATGACTCGCAGACGACCGATGACTTCTCCTATCCGTATGCCGAAAGCGAGGACGCCGTTGAGCGCATCCCGTTCCGCAACATCGACCAGATCGGGCCGGCGGGATCGATCAACTCCAGCGTCGAGGAGATGATCCGCTACGTACAGATGCACATCGACAAGGGCAAGGTGGGGGGCCAGCAGCTCCTGTCGGAGGCCAACTCGAAGCAGATGCAGACGCCGCAAATGGTCATGCCCGGCGAGGTGCGCTACAACGAGCTCGGCCATAGCAGCTACGGCATGGGCCTCGTCATCACTGGCTACCGTGGCGAGGAGCTCATCCACCACGGCGGTGGTATCGATGGGTTCATCTCCCTGCTGTCGTTCATGCCGCGCCGGAGCATGGGGGTAATCGTCCTGACCAATTTCTCCGGCAACAACCCCGTGCCGACGATCGTCACCCGCAACGTCTACGATCGACTGCTGGGCCTCGATCAAGTGGATTGGGTCAGTCGCGTCAAGGAAGATCAAGCGAAGGCCGAGGAGGCAGAGGCAAAGGCCGAGGAGAGTGGCAATAGCGACCGCCGCGAGGGCACCGTCCCGAGTCATGACCTCGAGGAGTACGCCGGCACTTTCGAGCACCCCGGCTACGGTCGAATCGAAGTCGGCATCGAAGGCGGTGAGCTATCGGTGACCTTCCACGACATGACGTCCCCGCTCTCGCATTACCACTACGACATCTTCGAGGTACCCGAGTCCGACCTCGACCCGATGGGTGGCACCAAGGTTACGTTCCTGTACAACAAGCGCGGTTTGATCGATCGCATGGCTGTGCCGATGGAGCCGGCCGTCGACGATATCGTCTTCGTGCGTGTGCCTGACGACGCCATGAAGAGCCTCGAGTTCCTCGAGCTCTTCGTCGGGGAGTACGAGATCGGCGGCAAGACATTGACCGTGGCCCTGCAGTGGGAGG
>JAUWTE010000064.1 GCA_030609765.1 Acidobacteriota bacterium | reverse complement strand
AGAAGCCGACCAGTACAAGTGCCACCGGCAGCGGTGGTCGCGCGGCGGTGAGCACCATCATTCCTAGCACGATAGCCGAGATCGCGATGCCGATTTCGACACCCGGCACCGGAATACCCATCAACCCCAGCATCGCACCGAACGCCATGACCATCGGAAACGCAATCGGCAACAGCCAGATCGCCGGCAGCATCACTGACGGTGAAGTGGAGCCAAACCCTCCGCGACGGGTAGGCGGTGGGCAGCTTGTGACCTGCGAGATTCTCCACCACCACGTCGGCGCTCAACAGCGCACCCGTCCGGCTGACCTCATCCAGTATCACTCGTCCCGCGCTTTCCCCCAGATTCTCATCGGTCCGCAAGATGGCGGCATCGAGCTCATCCGCTGTCGCGGTGACGCCGAGATCCTCCCCATAGGTCTTGAACAGTGAGAGCATGTAGCGGTTGCCGCCGCGAAAAACGTGCGTCGAGACCCCGCTTCGAGGTTGGCCGAGCACTGCGGAGATCGGCGCCTCGCCCTCTGCCAGGGGCATATGGCAGTCCTGGCAGCTCTTCTCGGTTCGGTACGAACTGTGCAGCCACTCCAAGTAGGGCGCCTGCTCGGGCAGCTCCCCGCCGACGTGACCGTCCCGATCGATGTGGTTGGTGAACAACGTGTGGCAGGTTGCACACAGCTCCGATTCGCTCAGATGATCGCCCTTCGTAGGCACAAAACGCGAGGAAGATCTCATGACCGAAGTGCGTCCCGCATCGACCTCGTAGGGGCCGAAGATCTGCCGAGCACCTGGCTGGCGGGAAGTGTCGATGGCAAAGCCGCCGCCGAAGCTGTGGCGCTCGCCGAATCCGTCTGCCTGGATCTGATGGCAGAGGGTGCAGGAAACACCGTCCATCGCAAGCGCATTATGTTGAGCTCTCGGGCCCTCCTGCTCACCCTGACCTGAGCTCGATCCCGGGGCCACCCCAGCCATCGCGAGGTTGGTGAAGATCTCACCGGACTCGCCGTTAGCGAAGTCTGTGAAGCGTGCCATGGGCATGTGGCAGGTGGAGCAGGTGTCCTCGATGACGGCCTGGAAACCGGGGTGGTCGAGAACCTCAGCCCGGATTGCCGCGTGCCAATAAGGGTCGCGAGCCGCATTGGCCATCATCGAGGCGCGCCAGGCTCCAGCGATCGGCACGGCAGCACCTGAGGCATCGACGATGCCGGAGTGGCAGGCGAGGCAGCGGTCGGCGGCGGTGGCGAATAGGTCGGCCACGCGTCCGGCCGTGGGCCGAGTTTCCTGAGGTCCGCCGGCCACGGCAAGACCTGACGAAATGATGAACAGCCCCAGAACTGCCGCCAATGCAGGAACCCGTCTCATCGCCCCCCCCTCGTCTCGCCGCGTCGTGCGGCGATCGAAAGCAGATTTCGTTGTCCCCTTATCTTAGCGCGCCACCGTCAGCCGGGTTGCCCTTGCGCACGCGCAGCCGCGATCGGTTGAAAAGCTCGGCCTGCGAAAACGCCCCGTCCCGGGGCTGCCCGGAACGGGGCGTGCTGATAGTCAGCTTGGATTACGAGCTCCGATGTGGAGCTTAGAGCGGGCGAACGTTCTCTGCCGATAGGCCCTTGGGGCCATCCGTGACATCGAACTCGACGCTCTGACCTTCGCTCAGGGAACGGAAACCATCTCCCTGAACGGCCGAATAGTGGACAAAGACGTCCGCACCATCCGGCTGCTCAATGAAGCCGAATCCCTTAGAGTCGTTGAACCACTTTACGGTACCGGTGGCCATTTCCTTCGACCTCCTTCAAGGGGTTACCAAAAGTAGCTGCTTGATGACAGAAGGAAGTCACTGGGGATCAAAAAAAAGCCCGCCAGTTGTGCCTGCGGCGGGTCACCCTCAGTTATCCGTCCCAAAGCAAACTACAACTACAAAAATCAGGGTAACAGATCCGCCCCGGAATGGAAGCTCGCGGAAAGGACCCCGGCGTCCGTGCGCAAACCTAGCAGGCCGTGGTGGAGCAGAGGACCAGCGACGGCCCATTGAGCGGCCTGGCAGCGGACCTACTTTCTCCAGAGGTAGGACGCCTTGAAGAAGATCCCCCGGCTGGCCTCCCGAAATCGATCGGCGGGCACGTAAGCGCCCTGACGCCATGCAACCCTATGGTAAAGAGAGCCGTAGCCGCAGTGCACGACCGTCCCGGGGATGTAGGTGAAGGAGGCCAGGAAGTCCGTCGTCACCTGGTCGTAAAAGTGGTTGTACTCGACGATCCCCCGGAAGAACAGGTAGCGGTTCAACTGGTACGTAAGCCGGCCGCGGGTAATGGCGTAGTCGTAGATCCGCTCGCCGTCCGACTCGCGAGTGAAGTTCGAGTAGCTGTAGGTGAGCGAGGCGAGAATCTTGTCGGTAGCTTGGTAACCGAGGGAGCCACGCACTGACTGGCTCGTGCCCTGGTACGGATTCTCCGAGTAGTAGATGGCCTTGCGGTGTCCGGCGGACAGGTGAAAAAAGAGCTGCCTCGTGGCCTGGCTGGCGCCGCTAAGACTGACACCGCTGGTGTCGAACTTTTCCCTCAGAAATACCTCGGTGCTGTAGTTGGCACCGGCCGAAAAGCTGGAGCTGCGCGGCATCGAAAAACGCAACGTGGCGCTATTGTAGGTCTCCCAAATGCCACTGAACTTGTCTCGCGTTTGCTCGCTCACGAACTCCGGATCGATGCGCAGGATGACGCTCTCCGAGGGGTAGAACTTGGGCGCGGCGTAGGCCCTGAAGGTGGAAACGCCGACCCGGTTTACGTATCCCGTTTCGGTTCGGAAGCCCCCGGAAATATCCAAGGCCAGGAATTCCCAGGTCATGTCCCGGGTGGTCGAGGCATACTCCATCGAAACGGCATGGCCATCCTGTGGCTCAGCTTCCCCGGTCGGCTGGATCTCCTCCATCCACAACGTGCGAGAGAAAAAGGCGTGATAGCCAAGCGTCGAGGACTCGTTGAGTCTGAACCGGCCATCGAAACCGGCGAGGCGGTTGTACCCATCCTGTCGCTCACGATCCGTATAGAAGCCGCCGAGGTAGCTGTCCCCGGTCAGGGTCCGCTTGTAGCGGAAGATGGCGAAGTCGGCATGGCCTCCAGCCGTGGGCCCGATCGGAAACTCATCCCGCGCAAAGATGGCAGCGATGGTGTTCTTTTCTCCGACCTTCCCCGTGATCTTCCCGCCGAGAATGGGCTTGACGATGTTGCGCGTATGCACCACCGCGCGCAGCGGATCGAATTGGGTCGAGCCGGCGAAGCCGAAGTTCTCCAGTCCTTCCATGAAGAACGGCCGCTTCTCCGGAAAGAAGAGGGGGCTGCGCAGATTGATGTCGATCTGCCCCGCGTCGGATTCGATCTGGCTGAAGTCGGGATTGATCGTACCGTCGAGTATCAGGTCGGACGTGATCCCGTACTTGACCGTCAGGCTCAGGTCGTTCTCTCTGCCGGCGTTGATCAGGTCGTCCTCCACCAACTCCTCCCTGCGACTGTGCGTCACGCCGGGAAGGAGCTCGAGCAAGGTGTAGTGCTTGACGCTCTGGAACACGATCGGGTTCATCTCGGTGATGAAGTTGCCACCCTTGGCAGGATCGAGCGCCGGGTAGGTACCCATCTCCGAGAGGCGAGGAACATTACGCTCGAAGATGACGCCCATCTCCACCGGATCGCTGCTGGCGAAGCGGATGCTCTTGAGCGGAATCCTCACCTCGACGGTGTAACCCTCTTCGTCGATCACCCCGGCGCTGAACCAGATGGCGTCGAAACCCGGGTCCTCCCGCCCCGCTGCGTAGCGGGTGTCTGCCTGAATGCCCAGCGCGTTGATGTAAAAGGCGTACAGCGACTGTTCGTCACCGAAGGAATCCAGGTTGATCGCCACCCAGTCGTCGGCTCTGATCCGATCTCGCGCTGCGATCGAGGTCTTTATCTGGTCAGGGTCGCTATCGTAGGCGCGGAAGGCGAAGTAGAGGTTTGCCTCGTCGTAGGCGTAGTAGGCCTTCGTCTGGTCGACCATTTGACGACCGAAATCCGGCCTCCAGGTGGTGAAGCCGGTGACGTAGGGCGCCTCATTCCACAACGGATCATCGAGCACGCCGTCGATCACCGGTGGTGCATCCGTGCGCAGGGGAACCAGCGGCTCTAACGGATCGGAGGCGAGGGCTAGGTCAGGCCAGAAGGCCCTAGAGGCCACGGCCAGAAGCAGGATAGCCACAGCCGCGGCTCGGTGTCCTCTCATCGAGTCTCCACACTTACCCACAGTAGACCCTGCAGGCTCTTGCATGGGGAGGGACCTCGGGAGAGTCTACAGATATCGTCGCTAAGTAGCGATTCGATAGTTGTACGTGTCTGCCACGAATCCGACCGCTTCCCCCGTCCGCTCGCGAGCAGGCCGTGGTTGAAGAAACGAAATATGAAGATGAGACGGATCGTTCGCAGTGGGATCATTCTCCTGGGCGCCGCCCTTGTTGTCGTCGTGCTTTTCTCCAACGTCTACCGGCCATGGGCCCGCACGTGGGGGGCGACCGAGGAAGAGGTCCTGCGTGCGATGCCTGGTGACGAGATCGTGCCGCAGCCTACTTTCGAAGCGACGCGGGCGGTGACCATCGACGCCAGCCCCGAACAGATTTGGCCCTGGATCGTCCAGATCGGCTACAGGCGGGCAGGCTTCTACAGCTACGACCGGCTGGACAATGATGGCATCGCCAGTGCCGAGCACATCATCCCCGAGTACCAGGGGCTGTCTGTCTCGGAGCTGATACCGCTGTCACGAACGGTTGACGCCGAAGTGCGGCTGCTCGAGCCGGGAAAGTTCCTCCTGCTGGTGGTAGGCCCTCCCGACATGACCGAGACATGGACATGGGCATGGGGCCTCTACGAGAAGGAATCAGGACAAACCCGGCTGATCACGCGCTTGCGTGTTCACGCTGAAAGCGCCCGAGCCAACCTGATGCTCGACGCCCTCGAGATCGTCATGATGCGGAAGCACCTGCGCGGCATCCGGCGCCGCGCGGAGGCAGCGGAGCTCGACCGGTGAAACTCCGGGCAGCCTTCCTTCGTACCCTATTCACGTAGGGTTGAGTTACGAGAGCTGAAGCGCACGGCGATTGCATCGTGTGCAGCTTGTTCCCAGGAGGAAATCATGCGCCGCCCCCGCTTTACCGCTATTGCCATCGTGGCCATGCTCACAGGTCTATCCCCCGTAGTGTTGGCGATGAGCCCCCAGCAACGAGACGTCAAGACCCTCTCGGAGGAATTCGACGCCTCCGGCTATGAAGGCATCACGCTCGAGGTCTCTGTGGGTGCGGTGCACATCGAGGGGGCCGACGTCAACATGGTCTCGGCCCAGGTCCGCGTAAGGTGCCCACGTCGAATAGACCTCGATGAGTGCCGCGACCGGGCCGAAAACGTCGAGATTACCGCGGATGACAGCCGCGGCAAGCTAGTTCTGGAGGTCAGGGGGCTGAGCAAGTGGCGCTCGCGCGGCATGAACGTCGACGTCCACTTTACCGTTCCCGAGGACCTTCCATTCGAGCTCGAGATGGGAATAGGAGAGGTCGAGATTGTCGGCCTGCGCAGTGACCTGAAGGTCGACATGGGAATCGGCGAGGTGTCGGTTCGCATGGACGAGAGCGTAGTTGGCTCGGTGACCCTCGACAATGGCATCGGCGAGAGTGATCTGCTCTACAGCGACGGCAAGCAGAGCACATCGGGATTCCTGGTTGGCAAGGATGTCGTTTGGGACAGGGGCCCGGGTACTCACGAGGTGATCGTCGAGCTCAACATCGGCGAAATCGAGGTCCGACTCAAGTAGACCTGCAACCAAAATGTGTCGAGGCGCGTCTAAGACAATGAAACAAACGCCTCTGCAGGGCGTATGAGCTAGTAGACATGGCCCGCGGCCGGCGCCGCAAAAACGACCTGGCCCGGGCACTCATGGAGAATCGACAAAGCGCACGCAACGGACACCGTCGATGTCCGGGATCCTGGAGATGGAAATGACCTTCATCAAGAAGCTGCTCGGACGCAACAAGCCTGTCGAGAGAATCCGGGTCTGCCGGCAATGTGGCATGCCGGTGGCCCAGCACAAAGAATGGTGCACGATCTTCAAGGCTGAACAGGCCATGCAACCCGCCTCGATGGAAGCCGGCGGGGCCGAATAGACGGCGATCGCAAGGCTATTCTCGACAAAGACGCTCTCGGTCCCCCCTATTGCCCTTCAGGAACGCGCTTCGGCTCGATATTCCTCCTTCTGGCCTCCTCCTGGCACCTGCCGTCTCGCCCGCACACGGCTGGCAACCCCACAGCCCTCTGACGAAATATGGACACAGGTGTCCGCTAATGGTCGATTTTGGCCAGGGTGCCCGACACTACCGCCCGGCCAAATCGAGTCGCTGACCGATTTCCGTCCTCCGAGCGCGGACGAGACGGCTACGTCCAGCAAGGGTTTCAGGCGAGATCGGGAGAAAGAGGGCGCTACCCCCGTGCATTTTCTCTCTTGCTAGGCATCATCCGGCACGCGACTTGCTTTCTTCTTCTGTAGGTCGCAGGAGAGCCTCCCCCCCACCTGCTCGAGGAACCCCCTCGGGATCACGAGTAAACTCGAGATCCCCATCAGGCTCCCGTGGGAATCAGCAGGAGCAGGGTCATGATCCGCTGGCTCACCGCAGCACCCCTGGTGCTCACTCTGGTGGCCGCTCCCCCCATGGCACAGCTCGCGAATGCCTCCTCGGTCATGTCGTGGACGCACGTCGACTATTTCGCCGGCGTCAATGACAACGCAAGGAAGATCGACGCGCGGTTGGTGCTCGACACGGCAAACCGGCAGCTCGCCATCACCGACGAGGACTCACCTACGTTAGTCCTCGCCACTGTTCCGTACGACGCCATCACGAGCATCACCTACTCGAACTCGAAGCACACGCGCTGGAGGTTGGCGACCGGCATCCTCGTGCCTTTGACCGTGTTCACAGGACCGTTCGGGGCCCTTGCGATCCCCTTCTATTTCATGAAGGGCAAGAAGCACTGGCTATCGGTCAGCTTCTCGGGAGTGCCGGAGCTGCCGCAGGATTTCCTCTACATGCGCCTCGACAAGGGCAACTACCTGGAGATTCTCGCTGCCCTGGAGGCTCAAACCCAGGTTAGCGTCGAGAGGTTTCAGGAGAAATAGGTGGGCGAAATGGAGAGGACGAGAATACTCCACGTGTCGTCAGTGCTGCTGCTGTCTCTGATTACCTGCGGTTGCTGGATCTGGGACGGCGGTGACATCGTCAGCCCGTCAGGGGTCAATGCGATCGTCGGATCGGGACAGGTGGCTACCCAGGATCGTCTTGTGGCTGGCTTCTTCGGCGTTAGCCTGTCGATCGGCTCCTTGTATGTCGAGCAGGGGCCGCGCGACGAATTGCGTATCGTCGCCGAGGACAACCTGATCCCCTACCTGAGGACAGATGTGATCGGCGGCAGCCTGGTGCTCTCCGTTCAGCCCCACGTGAGCCTGCGACCAACGAGGCCGATCGAATTCTACCTGGTGACACCGGCGCTCGAAGAGGTCTCTATTTCAGGCTCGGGTAACGTGGTCTGGCCAGGGGCAACTGTCGACCGACTCGCTTTGGGCATTTCGGGCTCCGGAACCATCGAGCTCTTCGACCTCGTCGCTAACTGGCTGGACGCGACGATCAGCGGTTCCGGACACATCCGTGTCTCGGGTCGAGTAATCGACCAGAGGATCTCCATTTCGGGTTCCGGAAGCTACGGTGCCGATGATCTGAGCTCTGCCACGGCGGCTGTGCAAATCAGTGGGAGCGGCTCCGCAACCGTATGGGTCGGTGATTCGCTGGTTGCCGACATCAGTGGCAGTGGCAGCGTCTATTACTATGGCAACCCGATCGTGGCGGGCACGATCAGCGGATCCGGCAGGATCATTCCTCTGGGGTCCTGAACCCCTAGCAGGCCGGGATGGAAACGTGATGGGCCCGTGTGCGCGCGGGCTGTGGATAGAGAAGGCGGAGGGCCCTACCGCTCTTTCGCCCTTGTCAGTCCTCGCGAATAGCCACGATCGGGTCGATTCGCGTCGCCCGTCGTGCCGGTAAATACGAGGCGATCAGGCCAACGCTGGCGAGAATTATGCTGACGACGATGATAGGCATCGCCGAAACGTCGATTTCCAGGACGATTCCATCGGGGATCGAGGCCGGTATCTGCAGGATCAACCGGCCCACGACATAGGCTGCAGGCGTGCCGACCAGAAGCCCGATGGCTGCGAGCTTGACACCCTGCTTTGTCATCCGCGCCAGCACCTGACGCGGCGCCGCACCGAGGGCCACGCGAATCCCGATCTCCTTCCTCTGCTGCGAGACGGAATACGCCATGACGCCGTAAATACCGATGGCGGCGAGTGCCAGGGTCAAAGATCCCACCGTGTAGAGAAGCTGGACGAGCATGTTGGGTCCGGCGAGCTGAGTCTCGATGAATTCCTCGAGGGTTTGCACGGCGGTGATCGGTTGCTCGGGGTCGACTCGCCAGATCGCTTCCTGGGCCGGCCGTGCCAGGTTGTTGGGATCCCCGGTGCCGCGAAGCAGAGCACGATTCACTCGCACGGGGCGCTGCGCCATCGGGAAGTAGACGGTGGGTTCGACAGGCTGCAGCCCGGCGAGACGCTCCTGGGCGACGTCGCTCACCACACCGATGATCTCGCGCGACTCTCCCTGCATGGTGATGCGCTCGCCGACGGGGTCTCGGCCATCGAAGAAGCGATCCACGAGGCGCTGGCTCACCAGGATTACGGGTGGCGACTCGAGCCGATCGCTATCCTGGATGAAGCGACCCTGGCGCAAGGGGATTCTCATCACCTCGAGATAGCCCGGCGTCACCGAGAGCCAGGATGCGCGTGGCTCTTGGTTTTCGACAACCGGCTCGCCATCGATGGTGAAGGTGCCATCCGGCAGGTTGAACGCGCGAGGGATTTGGCTGGCCAGTGCCCAGGAGGCGATGCCCGATTCCTCGTCGAGGCGCTGGCCGATCTGCTCGATGGCAAGCGCCAAGTCAGGGCGCTCTGGGTGTGTGTGGTTCTGGAGAGTGAACTCCATGGTCAGCACGCCGCTCGCATCGTAGCCGGATTCCACATCAAGGGCTTCATTGAACAGATCGGTGAGCACGGCCGCGCCGATTAAAATCGTCAACGCCATGGCAAACTCGGCTGACACGAAGGCGTTTCGAAAGCGCCGCCGGCGACGGCTCGCGGTGCCACCACGTCCCCCCTCGGTTAACGCCGAGCTGACATCAGAGCCCACTGCCTGCATCGCTGGGTTAATGCCGACTATCAACCCCGCCAGAACCGAAAGCAATGCGCGGAAGGCAACGACCGTGGCATCGACATGAGGCGAGAAGTAAGCCGGGACCTCGTCCGGCAGAACCTGGGCCAGCCCGTTGATTCCCCAAACTGACAGCAGCACGCCGAGCCCGCCAGCGATCAGCGCGAGCAGCACACTCTCGACCAGTAGCTGGCGCACCAATCGCCATCGCGAGGCCCCGAGCGCCGTGCGGATGGCCATCTCCTTGTTGCGCGCGTCCGCCTTGGCCAGGAGAAGATTGGAGACGTTGGCGCAGGCCACGAGCAGGGCAAGAAACATCACCAGCATGAGAATCCGGATCAACATCGTGTCGGTCGGCCCGGGGAACATCTGCCGAACGGTCCGCAGACTCGCGCCCCAATCCCTGTTGGTCTCCGGAAACTGTTGCTCCAAGTCGGCAGCCAGGCTGGTCATCTCTGCCTGCGCCTGCTCAGGCGTGACCCCGGAACGCAGGCGGGCAGTGACGATCAAAGACCGAGCTTCGCGCTCCTCACGAAGTTCCTCGAGGTCCGAGGCAATCCAAATGGAAACCGTGCCGAGGAGGAAATCGAAGGTCTCGGGCAAGACACCCACGACCGTGTGAGGCGCCCCATTGAGCAGGACGGTTCGGCCCACGATCTCCGGATCAGCTCCGTATTGATTGCGCCACAGCGCCTCCTTCATCACGGCAACCAGATCGTCCTCAGCACCCCCCTCGTCGAGCATGAACGTCCGACCCACCATGGCCTCGGCACCGAGCACTTGCAGGAAGTCCGGCGTCACGTACCCGACCATGAGCTGTTGCGGGCGATCGATGCCGGTCAAGCTGAGCAGTTCGTACCTTGTCGCGAGCCATTCCTCGAGGGTCTGGGAGCGCTCCTTCCAGTCGAAGTAGTTGGCTGGCGACACGGAGTTGAAAGGATCTGGGTCGTTGCGGTTGTTCTCGTAGACCATCACCAGGCTCTCACCGGCCGGGTACGGCAGGGGCCTGAACAGCCAGGAATTAAAGAGGCTGAAGATGGTGACGTTGAGCGCAATCCCGAGCGCGAGCGAAAGCACGGCGATTACCGAGACGATGGGACTCTTAGCGATGACTCTCAGCGAATGGATGATGTCCCGGCCCAGCGAGCAGCGCGTTCAGCCAGACAATCGGCAGGCCGCCGCCACGAATAGAGAGTTTGATGCCGCCCGCTCCTGATCGGATCGATCTCGAGAGCCTGCTGCGCGACGCTGTTT
>JAUWTE010000283.1 GCA_030609765.1 Acidobacteriota bacterium | reverse complement strand
GCTTGTACTCCTCGAGGCGGAAAAGGGTGGCGTCGCCGATGTAGTCGTTCCCGGGCTTCGTCCTCAGGTTTACGCGATACTCCCCGAGAGGCATCGTGCCGCTCACGTCGAGCTCGCCCCAGGCGCTGCCGAAAGCGCTCAGCGCGATGTCCTCCTCCTCGATCTTGGTGCCGCGTGGGTCGAAGATCTCGTAGTGAATGGTCTCGCCACCAGGCGTTGAATACACGGAGCCGTCGTAGCGTCGGGCGATGAACTTCCATCGCACCGTTTCGTCGGGCCGATAGGCGGGCCGATCGGTGAACGCGTACACGCGCCATTCATCCCCGCCGCTCCGGTAGTCGTAGCTCGACCCAGTGCTGAAAGCCTGGCGATCGTTGCGAGCGGCGGCCACGTACAGCTCGACGCTGCTTGAGGAAGCACTGAGCTGAAAAAGGGCGAGGCCGTCATCGTCGGTGGAGGCGGTCTTCTGCTGCCAAATCCAGTTGTTGTCGTCGTAGAACCTCTCCCACAGCGTGACGTCGGCATCGGCGATGGGCGAGCCATCGAAGGTGTCGGAGAAGTAGACAAGCCCCTTCTGGCCGGCCGTCTTCAAGACCACCGATGCGTCGGTCACCAGCACCAATTCGCGTACCGCGGTGTTGGCGGGTTGGGGAAACATGCCGGCAACGCCGGCCGGCAGCAGCGAGGCCAGCATCGAGCCGGCGGCAGCCACCTCCCCGCTCCGTGCCTCGACGACGTAGGCGCCGAGGGGGAGCTTCTCGTCCAAGCGAATCGTTTCTTGCCCGGGCCGGTGGTCGCCCTTGTCGCCTGTCTCCACTGACCAGGACTTCACCAAGGAGCCACTGGTGCCGAGGTTGATCGCCTGCAGCCACTGGCCGTTGCCACGATCCGAATAGCGCGCGAAACGAACCGATTGGTGCAGATCTACACGGTACAGCTTCAGGTCGACTGTCGAGACGTTGCGCCAGTTCAAGTAGAGCTCGATCTCGGAGCCCGGCAGGAAGAAGCTCGACACGGAAACGCTGACGCCGGGTTCAGTGATGTTGCGAATCTGGTTCACCGCGTCGTCGTAGTAGCGCGTCTCGCCCTTGCGATACTCGGTGAGGATCTGGCGGTAGAGCTCGAGAGAGCGCTCGTAGTCGGGCTCGTAGAGCCACTGGCCCGGCGAAGTCTCGATCACCCGGCCGTTGCTCGCCAGCCAGGCCGCATAGTTGTAGAGGGCGTCGTCGTACCAATCCGTTGATTGGCCCTGCTCGAGCGCCGCTTCGAACTCCTCGACCACGCGCCGCAGAGCGGCAGGCGTGCCGCCCTGGTAGCGAAGAGTCATTGCCACCAGGTAGTGCGCGCGAGCGATGTCGCCCCCGTCGACGGCAATGCTCAGAACGTTGTCGAGAATCTCGAGCGGTATCACATTGCCGTAGTAGGTGTAGTAGTAGTACTGCTCCCGGCCCGGTGGATCGACCATGTTCCAGACCAGGCCGAGGTAGCGGTCCCTCGCCACATCGATATCCGGCGATCCCGCCCACCAGTCGAGGGCCTGCTGGTAGTGCTGCCAGCCCTGGCCCCAGTTGCGGGAGTCCCGCCGCGCCCACCAGAAATCACCGAGGGATTCCTGTACTTCTGCCCAAAGTAGGTCACGATCCTCTTCTCGCTCGAATTCGGTGAGCAGGGCCTGGAGCTGTTCGCGTGCCCGGTCGAAAACCGTGGAGTCCGCGGTCTGGGTGCCTGCCTGCGAGCGCCAGGAGGTATCGGCGACGCGGAACCTCACCCATCGATCCTGCTCAGGGTTCAGCTCGAGCTCGCTGGCCTGCAGGTAGAGCCGGTGCGCCTGGCCGTAGGAGCCTTCGGCGTAGAGCTGATCGGCCCGCCCCATGAGGTCGTCAAAGCGCGCGGCCTGGCCTGTGGACCCGTAGCTGCCTGATCCGTGGCCTCCCGGCGTCGGGCCCCCGGAACCTGGACCTCCGGCTGTATGGGTACCAGGGGCCGTGCCCTCAGGAGCCCCGCCTGGCGTCGAAGTCCCCGCCTGGGGCTCGACGAACGCAACGGAGGTACAAACCAGAACCAACAACGTCAATATCAAACCGCTGATCGCACGCATGTCTCACCTGAAGAGTCTGTGATGCCGGGCGTCCTCACCCAGCCCTCATACCCTATGACGAGCAAGTTAGCCGAACGTGCACAGGAAATCTCCCGGAAAAGCCGGCGTGGCGGGGGGTGCACAGGCCGGGCCGAGGGGCGGATTGCCCGTGAGCCGGGTCGCCTGTAAAGTCGCAGGGCCAGCACCGCGCCGGGGGAGTCGCTCTCTTGGCCCTCGAAGATTCCAAGGAAAGGCACAAGATGAGCGAGGCAAAGTCAGGAGACAAGGTTCACGTCCACTACACCGGCAGGCTGGAGGATGGGACCGTCTTCGATACGTCGGACGGGCGCGACCCTCTTCCCTTCGAGCTGGGCGGAGGCCAGGTAATTCCCGGTTTCAACAAGGCCATCACCGGGATGGAAGTCGGGGAAAAGAAGACCGTGACCATCCCTAGCGAAGACGCCTACGGCCAGCATTCGGACGACCGCACCTTCCTGGTGCCGCGTGACAACCTGCCGCCCGGGTACGATCCCAAGGTGGGCGAGGTCATGCGCATGGAGACCAAGGAGGGCCAGCAGATGAACGTCATTATCACCGAGGTCGATGAGGACCAAGTGAGAATGGACGCCAATCATCCCCTGGTCGGCAAGGATCTCATCTTCGACATCGAGCTGGTGAAGATCGACTAGGTCGGACGGTTCACAGGCGATTGTCGGCCTCTGACTTGCCCAACATCGGGGTTTTAGTCAGAATGCTGTGTTTTCCAACCTCAGAATCGTCACCCGGGGGGAAGACTGCTGTCTGGGTGCGCGACCAAGAAGTCGGGCAAACGGTATAGGGAGGGAAGATGAACAGGGTGAGGGCAGGTCGCTGCCTGGTCCGAGCTTCTCAACGGTTCGTGGCTGCGCTGGCGTTGCTTCTTGGACTTTCTTGGATGGTCGCCTGTGGCGGCGGTTCACAGGCCATCGATGGCGCGCTGGCGATTATCACTCCCAACGAAACGGTTCCCCTTGCTCGAGTCGTCGAGTTCACTACCCACGTGCCCGCCTTGGCCACGGTCACGGTGTCCGACGGCTCACGCGAGTGGACTGTGCCCACGCCGGAAAGCCCAAGCATCGAGCATGTGGTGCCCATCATCGGGATGCGCCCCGCCACGACCCATACCGTCACCGTTGCGATACGCGGCGAGGCAGACGACGAGCAGATCGACACCGTCACGGCCACGTTCGACACGGCGCCGCTTCCCGAGAATTTCCCGCCGATCGAGGTCAAGGTAAGCGATCCGTCTCGGATGGAACCCGGACTGACCGTGTTCCCGGTATCCAGGTGGTACGAGGGGGGACAAGACATCGGGTTCGGTCTCGTTGTCGCCGTAGACGAGAGCGGCGAAGTCGTCTGGTACTACCGCACCGACCACATGGTCTCCGACCTCAACTTTACGGAGCGCGGCACTATTCAGTATCAGTCGCGGCGCAGCCTCGTGGAGATGGATGCTCTCGGCAATATCATCGAAACCTGGTACGCGTCCGGTCTCGCGGATGAGGTTCCGGCCAACACCGTGCCGGTTGCCACCGACCTTTTCCACCATGAGATTATCGAGCTGCCCTCGGGTGAGCTGTTGACACTCGGCACCGAGATTCGTGCGTTCGAGGACTTCCCTTTGAGCACCACCGATCCCCAGCACGAACGCGGCAGGGCGACCCTGGTGGGCGACACCGTGATCCAATTTCGTCGCGACGGCTCGATCACTCAGGAATGGAAGCTACTCGACATCCTGGATCCCTATCGTCTCGCGCACGGCTCCCTCGGGGGCTTCTACGACCTGAACGATTACTCTCACGTCGAGGGAGGCACGAAAGACTGGAGCCATGCCAACTCGGTGTCTGTCGATCCCCGGGATAATGGCCTGATCATCTCCGTCCGCCATCAGGACGCAGTTGTCAAAGTGGACAGGGCAACAGGCCAGATCATGTGGATCCTCGGCGACCCCACCGGTTGGACAGGGGATTGGGAGCAGTATCTCCTGAAGCCCGAAGGGGATCTTATTTGGCCCTACCATCAGCATTCGCCCAAGATCACCCCAAGAGGCACCTTGCTCCTCTACGACAACGGCAACTACAAATCGATTCCCCCGGGAGAGCGCCTCGACCCTGTGCACAACTACAGCCGGGTCGTCGAGTACGAGATCGACGAGGAAGCGATGACGATCCGGCAGGTTTGGGCCTACGGTGAGACCGTCAGTGAGCGGTTCTACACGACGTTTCTGGGCGATGCCGACTGGCTGCCCCTCACCGGAAACATCCTGGTGACTGCCGGGGGCCATGTGATCGACCCCGAAGGCCTTCCCATCGATTATCCGAGCGCCGGCTGGCACCGGGCTCACATTTTCGAAATGTCGCGCACCAGCCCTGCCGAAACGGTCTTCGAGATCGTCCTCGACGAGGGAATGGGCGTGGAGACTCGAGGGTGGAGCGTTTACCGCGCCGCGAGATGGGAGCGGCTGCAGTAGAAGCTCGCCGGCTAGCGCTCGAGTACCGTCCTGGCGTGTTCCACGAAACGGTGATCCACGAGCTCCTCCTCAGATAGGATGCGCTCGGCGATTCCGCGTGACACCGCCCACTCCTGATACTCCAACAGACTCCCTGCCTGGACCCGTATGTCGTTGCCGATGGGAGGCCAGCAAGCCGATCTCAGCAGATCTTCCTCCAAGCCGGTGCGATTCATGAGGACCTCGACGTTGCGCGGTGTCTTCCCCTCGTTGTACTGACGCACGGCCTTCAGGTACGCAACCATGAAGCGCTCGCCTACCTCTGGTCGCTCATCGAGAAGCGATCGCCCGTACAGCACCGATGCCCACTGAGTCCCGGGAATGACCTGTTCGCCTCTTCGCCAGACAACCGCGTTACCG
>JAUWTE010000505.1 GCA_030609765.1 Acidobacteriota bacterium | reverse complement strand
TCCTCACAGCCGGAATCGCCACACCAGCTGGCTTCGATGAAGCCGCGCGGGCCCGACATGATCTCCTTGAATGTCTCGTAGTCGGACACCTGTCGTGTCTGCTCGGCCATGTACTGCTTGGCGCGGTCGTACATGTCCTGCTGCAGCGAGTCCAGCAGCGATTGGACCTCGCCGCAGATTTGATCCAGGGGCACGAAGGCCTTTTCCCGGTTGTCGCGGCGCACCAGAACCGCCTGGCCCTTGCTGACGTCGCGCGGGCCGATCTCGGCGCGCAGCGGGACGCCCCGCAACTCCCACTCGTTGTATTTCCAGCCGGGTGTGTATTCCTCGCGAGCGTCGAGGTGCACGCGAAAACCCTCGGCCGTCAGCATCTCCTGCAACGACCGGGCCGCAGGGAGAACGCTTTCGGTGAAGTGCTTGCCGGGGATGGGCACGATCACGACCTGATAGGGAGCGACCTTGGGCGGCAACATCAGGCCCTTGTCGTCGCCATGGGCCATGATGAGGGCGCCCATCATCCGCGTCGTCACGCCCCATGAGGTGGTCCAAGCATACTTGAGCTGCTGGTCCTGGTCTTCGAATCGGATATTGAAGGCCTTGGAAAAATTCTGCCCGAGGTTATGTGACGTCCCAGCCTGCAGAGCCTTGCCGTCTCCCATCATGGCTTCGAGGGTGTAGGTGCGCAGCGCCCCCGCGAACTTCTCGCTCTCGCTCTTGAGGCCGGTGATCACCGGGATGGCCAGGTCGTTCTCCATGAAATCGCGATAGATCTCGAGAATGAGCAGGGTCTCTTCCTCGGCCTCGGCCTCGGTGGCGTGCACCGTGTGGCCCTCTTGCCAGAGGAACTCCAGCGTGCGCAGGAAAAACTTCGTAGTCTTCTCCCAGCGGACGATGTTGGCCCACTGGTTGATGAGCAAGGGGAGGTCGCGCCAGGACTTGACCCACTTGCTGTAGAGGCTGCAGATGATGGCCTCCGAGGTGGGCCGCACGGCGAGCCGCTCCTCCAGGAGCTCGTCACCTCCATGGGTCACCCAGGCGACCTCCGGGGCGAAGCCCTCGACGTGCTCGGCCTCTTTCTTCAGCAGGCTCTCGGGGATGAACATGGGGAAATAGGCGTTCTGATGCCCCGTGGCCTTGAGCCGAGCGTCGAGCCGATCACGCGAGTTTTCCCAGAGTGCATAGCCGTAGGGGCGGATGACCATACAACCCCGGACCGGCGTGTAGTCGCCCAGTTCGGCGCGCCTCACGATGTCGATGTACCAGCGCGAGAAGTCCTCTGACTTCGGTGTGATCTCGGTAACGGTGTCGGGCTCGCTGCCCTCGGGTGCGTACAGGTCTTCGTTCTCAGCCATGGCGATTCATCGAGCGGAAAGGGGGGGTCCGTGGGGACCGAATCGGGAGAGGGCAAGCTAGCACGGGGATTTGAGCCGGTCAATGTGACATAGAAAGCGGAAAACCGGCGGCCGCGGCCATCTCCTCATGACGTGGAGATCACATCAACCGCGGCCCTCGGCCGCAAGCAACAAGGAGGCATCGATGCACACCTCATCGTTCCGCCTGGTGCTGGCGGGATTGACTCTCTTCCTGTTTGGCACCTTAGTTGTCCCCTCGCTGGCCATTGCTGGTCAACAAGCCAGCGCCGAGGAGCAGAACAAGGAGAAGATCGAGATCAACTCCGCCACGGCAGAACAGCTACAGGAGGTCCCCGGAATAGGGCCCACCCTGGCTGCCCGTATCATCGACTTCCGCGAGGAGCACGGTCGCTTCGAGCGCGTCGAAGACCTACTGAACGTGGAGGGCATCGGTGTGCGCACCCTGGAGCGCATGCGCTCCTTTCTCAAGGTAGAAACGCCAAAGCTACCGAGGTGACCATTTCAGCCTTGCAGAGCACTGAGTTGTTTCCACACTGCTCGAGCAGGGGCATGGGTGGATCGTGCCCAGCTCCTTCACGGAGCCGGGCACGACCTGCCGGCATGTCACTGTTGGAGTTGCTGGTTGCCCTGGCGCTCCTCTTGATCATGGTGGGCTTTTTCGCTCCCAGTTTCTCGGAGTGGCGCTCGCGACAGCAGCTCCGCGGGGCCCTCACGGCGCTGCAGCTCTCGGTGTTGAAGGCGCGCATGGCGTCTCTGGCCTCAGGCCGGGCACACGGGATGGCCTTCTCATTGCGCGATGGCGACCTGCTCTGGGACACCGTGGTAGACGGTGACGGGGATGGTATCCGGCGCAGCGACCTGAGGGGGGGAACCGACCTGCCGCTGGAGCCGGAGCGGAGCCTGTCCGCCGGGTTCCCGGGAATCCGGCCCGGGCGCCCGGCGGGGGTGCCGCCTCTGGCCGGGGGATCAGCAGGCGAAGGTGGCCTGGCCTTGGGCCGATCGAGGATTCTTGCGGCGTCTCCGGACGGCAGCACCAGCAGCGGCACCATCTATTTGTGCACCGACAGCGGCTACGGAGCGGCGTTGCGGTTGTACGGTCCCACGGGGCGCGACACCGTCTGGTTGTGGGATTTACGGCGCCAGAAATGGCGACCGCTGCGGTAGCCGCGGAATCTCGATGTCGAGAGCCGCAGAGGCGCTCATGACTGTTCGCCTACCTCGCGGCGCCTGGCATCTGCACCCTTGGCGGCGTAGCCAGACCCATCACACTCTTACCACGGCCTGCTATGGTATTTTGGGACGGTGGAGCTTGATTCTTGCTCCATCATCGTCGATCTCCGAAGAACTTCCCGAGAAAGTCCCATGTCCGCTGATTTGAAGAAGACTCCACTGCACGCCTGGCATATCGAACACGGTGGCCGGATGGTGGAGTTCGGTGGCTGGCACATGCCGGTGCAGTTCGCTGGAATCGTGTCGGAGCACAACGCCGTGCGGCAGCGGGCCGGCCTGTTCGACGTCAGTC
>JAUWTE010000538.1 GCA_030609765.1 Acidobacteriota bacterium | reverse complement strand
GGGAAGAGATGTGGTGTGAGCCGAAGGTAGGTCTGGGTTCCTTCGATGCTCTGATGACCCATGTATGTAGCCAACAAGGGCAGTTTGGCTCCAAGATCGACGCCTTCACGGTACCAGCGCTCAAGCCGGTGCACGGCGTACGAGTGACGAATATCGTGGATACGGGGCCCGCGTCCACGACCGCCGTGGGGGATTCCACTCTTGCGGAGCAGGTAACGGAAGATCTTGTACAGACCGTGCGAGGAGTAGGGTTCGCCGTATGGGCCAGGAAAGAACGCCTCTTCGGCGGAACAAGGACAGAGCTGGTGCATGTAGCGACGGAGCCGCAACTGCATCGTTCTCGGAAGCGGGACCAACCGATCCTTCTGGAACTTGGCGCCAAGGACGGTCAACACACCCTGTTCGAGGTCCACATTGCCGCACCGCAGGTGGCGAACTTCGCCGTGTCGCATTCCACAGCACCACAGAAGCCGGAAGAGCTCGGGCATGACGCGATGCCGGTTTGGAGTCAGCGCACAGACCGGAAGAGAGTCCGCAGCTGCCCGCAGGGCGGCAATCTGCTCAGTGGAAAAGATGTAGGGTGTGAACGAGTTTCGAGAGCGACATACTCTGGGCACATCCGGCAAATGAACAGCAACACCCCGCCGAATGAGGAACCCGGCAAACTGACGCATCAAGCGTAGCCGGTGCTCGTGATTACGAGGGCTCTCATGCGACCGCCGGGCGGTCCAACCTTCGACGAGGTCTCTTTCTAGGTTTGTGGACCGACGCCCGAGCTTCCAAAGGTAGGCATCGAATGCTCGAAGACCCCGACACTCCACCACGTAACGATAGCCGCAAGCCCGTTTCTCGCGAACGAACTCGGCCATCAGCTCGCCGAGCGGACTCTGAAACGTCTCACTGCTCCGATTATTCATCGTCCACCTCCCAATCGAGGGCGACATCGCGAAGGCTCTCGACGGCGACCTTGGCATAGATCATGGTCGAGTCTGGGCTTACGTGCCCCATGACGTGTGAGATTGTCTCGAGTGGCGTTCCCTCCTCCAGCAACCTGCTCGCCAGGGAATGACGAAGCCCGTGCATGCCACCGGCACCCTTGGCAGGGAGCTTGATACCCGCCCTGCGCCGGTAGGACGTGATGATTTGCCACAGGGCACTACTACCGGCGAAAGGTGCGAAGGGGGGGATCAAGCGGAGGAAAACCTCCCGGTGGCTCGTCACCGGACGTGCGTGCCGAAGATACTCAATCAATGCACCGCCCACCTCCTCGGTCAGCGGAAGGCACTGCGCCTGACGTGTCTTTTCCTGAATGAATTCAATCTTGGCTTCATCCCAGCGTAGGCCTTCGAGTCGGAGCCCGCGAATATCCCCTGCCCGCATCCCGAGACGTGCGGCCAGCAGGAGGATCGCGTAGTCGCGTTTTCCCTTGGGAGAGGCACGATCGACGGCAGACAACAAAGCCTCGACATCCTCACGCTTCCACTTGGGCGGGATGCGAGCGTCTCTCGGAATGCGCACGGCCGGGACATGTATCCGCAGGTCCTCCGGGACGAGGCCGCGCATGTACAAATAGCCCAGTAACGACCGTAGACATCCGCATGCGGTAGCCACACTCCCGGGCTTGAGGTGAGCATGCTGCGCAACGAAGGCGGACAGCATCGCGGGCCGGATCTCCGCGATGGAGGTGATGCCCCGCGCCTGCTGAAACGACAAGAACCGAGTGATGAACCGCGCTCTTTGCCGCAGCGTCTGGGGGCGGTGTCCGAGTTGGCTCCGACAGAAGCTCTCGTACCCACGCCGAATGGTCTCCAACTCGGGCGTCAACGTGGCCGTATTGGGTCCCGATCCCTCACGCTGGAAGTACCTATGCAGCTTGAACTCAATGAGCTGACGCACCGCGGTCCGGATCGCGCGCTGGCTCTTGGTCAGCGACAGGCCGCGGGTGTCCTCGGAGACACCGCGCTCGGAGAGGAATCGACCCGCGAGGGTGGTGGACAATGACTCCTCACCGACGAACTGAGCGAGCGCCTCCCACAGCCGCAGTTTCTTGGCGATCGTTTTGGGACGGAACCCCATCCACTCGAGATGAGCGAGGGCGCTCTGGATCAAGCGCTCCATCTCTGTGGAGGACGAGCCCCCT
>JAUWTE010000129.1 GCA_030609765.1 Acidobacteriota bacterium | reverse complement strand
GAGCCCCGAAAAGCAGGACGCCCTGAAAGGATACGGGGCGGAGGTCGTCGTGACCCCGACGGCAGCGCCACCCGACTCCCCGGACCACTACGAGAATGTCGCCCGCCGGATCGCTGATGAAACGCCCAACAGCTTCCGCATCGACCAGTACGATAACCCGAAGAACCCTGAAGCCCACTACCTGACTACCGGCCCCGAGATTTGGCAACAGACGGGCGGGAAGCTGACACACTTCGTGGCCAGTGGCAGCACCGGCGGCACGATCTCGGGCATCGGGCGCTATCTGAAAGAGAAGAACCCGGACATCAAGATCTATATGCCTGACCCGATCGGCTCTGTCTACTTCGAGTATTTCAAGACGGGCGTTGCCCCTGACCTTGGAGGCTGTACCTATGAGGTCGAAGGGATCGGCGAGGATCACCTCACCAAGGCGATGGACTTCTCGGTCGTTGATGAGATGTGGCAGTTCACCGATCGCGACGCGTTCCTGACCGCACGGTTGCTCGCCCGCGAGGAAGGCATCATGGGCGGCGGCTCGACGGGAGCCAACGTGTGGGGCGCGCTGAAGCTTGCCGGGATGCTCGAGGGCCCGGCCCTGATCGTCACGGTCGCTCCCGATAGCGGCGTGAAGTACCTTAGTAAGATCTACAACGACGAGTGGATGAAACGTCACGGGCTTCTCAACGAATGAAATTCTCCACAAAAGCGGTTCACATAGGGCAGGAGCCGGAAGAGACCACGGGGGCCGTTGTGCCCCCCGTCTTCATGACCTCCACCTATGCGCAAGAAGCTCCTGCCGAGTTCAAGGAGTACGACTACACGCGCGCCGGCAATCCGAACTTCACCCGCCTGCAGCAGGCGCTCGCGGCACTCGAGGGGGGCGAGCACGCCACGGTGTTCTCATCGGGGCTCGGGGCGCTGACCGCGATCCTCTCCACGCTCACGAGCGGCGACAAGATCGTAGCGGTCGATGACCTCTACGGCGGCAGCTACCGCCTCTTCACCAAGGTCTTCGAGCGCTTCGGTATCGAGCCGGCCTTCATTCCCATGCAGGATCTCGACATGGTGGATGCCGCGCTTGCCGAGCGACCGAAAATGGTCTTCATCGAAACCCCGACCAATCCCTTGCTCAGGATCGTCGACATTGCCGCGGTGGCGGAGAGGGCCCGGGCGGTAGGCGCGCTGTCGGTCGTCGACAACACCTTCGCCTCCCCCTACTTCCAGAATCCACTGGCGCTCGGCGCCGACATCGTCTGGCACAGCAGTACCAAGTACATCGGTGGCCACTCCGATGTCATCGGTGGCGCGGTAATCTGCCACGACGCCGATTTCAACCAGGCGATGGGCTTTGCGCGCATGGCCGTTGGGCTGAATCCGAGCCCGTTCGACGTCTGGCTGATGAGCCGCAGCATCAAGACCCTGGCCGTTCGCATGGAGCGGCACGCCGAGAACGCCGCCGCGGTCGTGGAGTTCCTGTCGAGCCACCCGCGAGTGAAGAAGGTCTACTATCCCGGCCTCGAGAGTCATGCGGGACATGCCATCGCCAAAGCTCAGATGAGTGGCTTCAGCGGCATCGTCTCCGCTGAGCTCGACCTGCCTCTGGAGCAAACGAAGAGACTCATCTCATCCCTCGGG
The DNA here is from genome assembly GCA_030609765.1 of Acidobacteriota bacterium. GTDB lineage: Bacteria > Acidobacteriota > UBA890 > UBA890 > UBA890 > CALAKE01. The sequence goes on along the minus strand of JAUWTE010000129.1, from coordinate 6,311 downwards.
GTGTTCACCCTTGCCGAGAGTCTCGGTGGAGTGGAGTCCCTGGTGGATCATCCCGCCACCATGACGCACGCTTCGATCCCAGCGGCGGAGCGCGAGAAGGCCGGGCTTACCGATGGGCTGGTTCGCTTCTCCGTCGGCATCGAGGACGTCGAAGATCTGATTGCCGACCTCGAAGACGGAATTCAGCGTGAAGCTGGTTAGTCAGCCACTAATCTGACGCCTGTCAGCCGGGGCACACCGCTCGCACAACCCTGTCGACCAGCGGCGGACCCTGCCGTCTTAGTGTCAAGTCCCTCGATAATCCATCGGCTCATGTGTCGGCATCCCTGGCGACCATGCCGAAGTCACGGTTCTGCTGAGGGCGGAGCCTCGGCATGGCGGCCGCCGCGAAGGCCCAAGCAGGAAGAGGTGCCCAAATGAGGCGAGCGCTCCCCGTAGCGATCACTCTCGTGACGGCCGTGACGCTGATCGTCACAGCCGCGGCTTGCAACAGCTCCAACCCCTCTGCGCCGGATAATCCAGGCGGTGGAGATCCCGGAGCAACGATTACGATCATGGCCAATGCCAACAACACGTTCAGCCCGGCCAACGTCACCATCAACGCGGGCGACACCGTGACCTTCCGCAACAACGGCGGCAATCACAACGTTGCCGCCGACAACGGCTCTTTCCGCTGTGCGAACGGCTGTGATGGCCAGGGTGGGAATGGCAACCCCTCGACAGCTTCGTGGAGCTTCACCATCACCTTCGGTGAGGCGGGAGTGGTGACCTACAACTGTGAGGTCCACGTCGGCCTGGGCATGAGGGGCACCATCACCGTCCAGTAGACCCGCGCGTACGGCCCGCGGAAGCAGGAATTCCACGGCGTTCAGGAGATGCGGCTGACGCCCGGAAAGAGGTCGAACCCACGGTCGAACGAGAGGATGCTCCTTATCCCGTGGCGCCTCATGATTGCAAGGTGGAGCGCGTCGCGGGATGAGAGCTCGGGGCCGCCCATGAGAATGTCGCGGGCGCTCAGGACATCATCCATTTCAACGGCCAGGACCTCATCGACAACGCCGAGCAGAGCGTCGAGAGCCGGTTGAATGGCGTCCTTACGTTCGATCGCCGAATAGCGGTGCAGGATCTCCTGCATGACCTCGGCGTCGGTCACCAGGCGCCGGCGTTCCGCGATGCAGCGCTCGAGCAAACGCTGGGTATCGATTTTGTGGGGATGCTCTGCGCCCACCAGGTACATCGGGATGTTGGAGTCGATCAGGATCACGGGCCTGAGCCGTAGCCTTCCTCGATCTCGGAAAGCATCTGATCGATGTCGGCGGTGGGGAATTCATGACGGATCGCGGACCTTACACAATCGAGCTTTCCGTCGACGTCGTCGCCGGGCCGCAGGTGCATCGCCTTCCTCAGGGTCTGGCGGACCCATTCGGACAACGTCATTCCCTGCTCGAGCGCATACTCCCGCATGGCCTGCAGCTCTTCCTCGTCCAGCAACACTTGGAGTCGTATACTCATAGTATGAGTATGACCAACTCATTACTATGAGTCAACGCCTGGGGCGGGGGCTACTGCTTGCTGAACGCGACGTCGCGGACGCGGCCGGCATCGAGGCGAAAGCCGGAGACGGCGCCGCGACCGTCGCGCTGGAATCGGTGGGTGCCGAGCTCAGAGAGCATGACATCGGGCTGGAACGGATCGAGCGCGCCCTTGTCCTCCGCGCGAACGCGCACGGTGAGCTGACCGTCGGCGAGAGTTATCCGGTACGTCACCTGAAGCTCCTCAGAGAAGTACTCGCCCTCGTAGGCCGCCAGCTCCCGCTCGCTCGGCGCGTAGTCGGGCAAGCGCGGAGCGCTGATCGTCCTGCCGCCCATCTCGAGCGTCAGGGTGGTTACCTCGCCGGCATCGTCGATCGTGAACTCGGCGATGTCACGGGTGGCCAAGACACGGAACCGCGTTTCGGAGAGGGCGGCCATCGGTGAGCGTCGGCCGCCAGAAGCCTCGATCGACAGGCGTGACCCTGGAAGATTGATCGCTACCACGTCCCCGTCCAGATCGTAGCGGCCGGTGTAGCGTTCGAGGATGGTGGAATCGAGAATGAACACCTCTTCCGCCAGCTCCTCGCCCTCTGCCCGGGTCTCCTCGGCGATCGCGACCAGCTCATCGGCGAGGAACACGTCGGCGATCTGGGTGGCATAGCCGCCGGGGTTCGCGTTGGCGAAGTTGCACAGCACGGCAACCGAAAAGTGTTGCTCGGGGAAGCGCGTGAGTGCGGTGCGGAAGCCCTTCAAGGACCCGCCGTGGCTCACCGTTCGTGCACCGCGGTACTCACCGTGGCCGAGCCCGAACGCGTAGCTGAGCTCCTCGCCGGTAGTGAGCACGCCGCGCGTCAGCAGGAGGTCGTTGAATTCGGGCCCGCCGACCTGCGCGTGGGTGAAGTTCTCGTTCCAGATCAGCAAGTCGTGAGCTGTGGTGAGCATGCCGCCGCTGCCGACACCGTCGAACGCCTTCAGAAAGCGGAACCAGGTTCCGTCGGCGCGATTTCCATAACTTCCCGCGCGATGCGGCACGATCGTCCGGTAGTCATCCTCGAATTGTGAGCTCTCCATGCCCAGCGGCTCGAAGATCTCCGCTTCGGCGAAGTCACGCAGTGTCTGCCCGCCGGCGCGCTGCACCAGTTCGGCCAGCAACATGTAGCCGGAGTTGCTGTACAGGTGCATTGATCCAGGCTCGAAGTTGAGATCGGTCTGGTGGGTGAGCACCTCGAGGCTGACGGCGTTATTGATATAGGCACGATCTGGCCAGCCGGCCAGATCCATGAGCTCGAAATAGTCGCGGATTCCACTGGTGTGATAGATGAGATCGTTCACGGTGATTCGCTGCTCGTACTGCAGCTCGGGAAACCAGCGGCTGATGTCGTCCTCGAGGTCGATGTCGCCACGCAAGGCGAGCAGCGCCACGGCGGCGTCGGTGAACTGCTTGGAGACGGAGCCGGCGTAAAACACCGACTCTCGCGATAGCGGCACGCCGAGCTCGAGGTTGGCCATTCCCCAGGCACGCTCGAACAGGATTTCGCCATCGCGCGAGGCCGCCGCCACACAGCCGGGGGTTTCGGTCGTATCCTGGGAGCTGAAGATCTCGTCGATCTGCTGCAGGTGTGGGTCGGAATCAGATGAGCCCGGAGCACAGGAGGCCAGAAGACAGGCGATGCCGATGACCAGGACGATGGGGCGAAAGCTGGCGGTTAGTCTCATTTGAGCACCTAGTCGAAGAAGGCCACTTCCTGGCCGACGCCGCGCTCCTTGGCACGCTCGTAAATGACGCGCGCCAGAGCGAGATCCTGCACGGCCAGACCCGTCGAGTCGAAGACGGTGATTTCCTCAGCGTTCTCCCGGCCCGGCTTCAGGCCGGCGACGACTTCGCCGAGGGTTGCATAGATCCCCTCGCGCTGGATTGCACCTTCGTGCAGGGGAACGTTGATCTCACCGCCACCGCTGGCCTGGTCCAGGTCATCAACAAAGACCTTCGCGTCGACCAAAATCTGGGTCTCGAGCTCCTGCTTGCCGTGGGTGTCCGCGCCAATTGCGTTGATGTGGGTGCCGGGGTGGACCCACTCGCGTCGCACGATGGGCTCTCGCACCGGCGTCGCCGTGCAGAGGATGTCGCAGCCGGCAGCCTCCTCCGCGCTGCCCACACGCCCGCCGTGCTCGGCAACGAAGGCCTCAGCCGTTGCTGCCGTCGCATCGGCCGCCACGATCTCGAGATCGCCGACAGCCACCCGGATGGCGGCCAAAATCATCGGGGCCTGGACGCCGCAGCCGATGATGCCGAGGGTCTTGGCATCAGGCCGGGCCAGATGCTTCGCGCCGACTCCCGCCGCCGCGCCGGTACGGAAGGCGGTAAGCAGAGTCGCGTCCATGAGCGCCAGCGGCAGGGCCGTGGCGGGATCGCTGAGGATGTACATGCCGAGCACTGAGGGCAGACCGTGGAGCTCGGGATTGCGAGCATGCATGTTGACCCACTTGACGCCGACGGAGCCGTCCAGATAGGCGGGCATGGCGCGGAAATCACCGTAGTAGTCAGGGAGGTCGATAAACACCTTCACCGGCATCTGCGTCTCGCCACGACCGTGCGCTGCAAAGCCGGCCTCGATCGCGGGCACGGCGTCGGCCATGTCCACGAGCGAACGCACCTCGGATTGTGTCAGGACAACTGTCTTGCCGGGCTCCATCTCTGGCATTCTCCCCATTCAGCCGACCGGTTCGGGCAAGGTGTTCCGCTGCTCCCGGTTCGGTCCAGGTGTTTCCGTGCGTCCGATTCCGTCTACTTATTCACGTACTCATTGTGGAACTGGATCCACCTCGGCAGCACCTCGGCGATCATCTCCTTGGGCGGCAGGAAGGCGATCCTCAAGTGGTACGTGCCTTCTTTCTGGCCGAACCCCGCTCCGTTCACGGTGGTCAATCCGGTCTCTTCCAGGAGCGCCATGCAATAGTCGAAATCGTTGGTTCCCTCGGGCAACTTGCCCAGCCGCGGGAACAGATACATCGCGCCCGTCCTGCCGAAGCACTCAACGGAGTCCATCTGCGTGAACCCCTCACGGATCATCGTCGCCTTCTCATGGAGCGCTTGCAGAATGGTGTCTCTTTCCCTGATGTACTGGTCGTATGGCTCGCTGCCCGCCTCGGGTGGGCTCACCATGAGATACACCATGATCTGCCCGACAAGATTGGAGCACAGGGCGACCGACGCCTGTTTGAAGATGATGTCCCTGAAGGAAAGATCCGTGCCGGCCGCCGTGGGTGGGTTTCTCAACTCCATGTAGCCACCCCGATGACCGCACTCCCCGTAGAAGCCCTTCGACACGCTATGAAAGCTGACGAGCGGAGCGCTGCGATCGCCCAGCACCTTCGCGAATGAGACGAACTCGGCGCCGTACACATTCTCCTGATACACCTCGTCGGCAATGACGATGATGTCGTTTTCTTCGGCGAAGTCTATGACTTCCCGCACTGTCGTTTCATCCAGGATGGCGCCCGTCGGATTGCCCGGATTGATCACGACGATGGCTTTGACCGTGATCCCGTTTTTCCTGGCCGACTCCAGCGACTCCTCGAGAATTCCCCGATCGAAAACCCATCCCGCATCTTCATCGGGGTAGTAGTTCACCTGCGTTCCGCCGCAACCCTTGATCGTGGCGGAATAGAGCGGGTACTGCGGAATCGGAACCATGATTCCGTCACCGGGGCCGGTAATCAGCAACTGCAAGATGTGCCGGGCGCCCTCGCTGGCCCCATCGGTGAGGAAGATCCGCTCGGGGTCGGCGCTCAAGGGCCCCGCGGGATCGAAGCCGTCCCGCTTGTTGATGAAATCCACGACCGCCTCACGCACGAACAAAAGACCGTTACTATCGGAGTACGCCCCCACGTTGGCGTTGTGTGTGGAGAGGATCTTGTCGGCCAGATCGAGGACGTAATCGGAAATCGAGCCGGAATCACCAAGGGCAGCGAGCGCCTCGGGGTCCGTGCGAAGGAGCTCATTGAGGCGGCGCTCACGCGCGATGCGCGATGGATCCTCGAGCAGGCTCAGGACCTGCCTGTAGTGTGTAATGGGGTCCTGGCCGAGCGCCTGTGGGTTGCCGATGTTGCAGGGGATGGTCTGCTTTCCCTGCTTCCGCAACTCAGCGGCTCGTATCGGAATGGGGCCGCGGACCGCGTACTCCATCTCGAGGATGTTCTGATTCACCGGGATTAGCAGCTGTTTTGACACGCTCATTCGTGGTGCCTCCTCGGCCATCTCAGATCGTCACACAGCGATATCCCACAGTATCCGTCGAGTGCCGCGACGGAGCAACAAACCTGCGGCAAGCTCAGCCTTCCGTATCGCCCGGTTCGGGCTCAACGGACGCGGAGTCGGTGGCTGGCGAGTCCGCGGCAGGTGGATCGACCGACCCCTGCTCGGGAACAGACATGTCGATGGTCACCGCTTGCCGGTCGACGGGGGACGACGGGTCGTCCGGGTCCCCCGGCCGCACATACTTGGCGCGGAAGAAGATCGCGTAGAGCACCGGCACCACCACCATGGTGAGTATGGTGGCGAAGCCGAGGCCGAAGCTGATCGTCACCGCCATCGCCACGAAGAAGGCGTCACCGAGTAGGGGTGTCATGCCGAGACTTGTGGTGATAGCCGCCATCGCGACGGGGCGCAGACGGCTGGCGCCAGAATCGACAATGGCGGTGAAGGTGTCCTTTCCGGACGCACCTTGGGCGTTGACCTCGTCGATCAACACAATCGCGTTCTTGATCAACATGCCCGAG
>JAUWTE010000199.1 GCA_030609765.1 Acidobacteriota bacterium | reverse complement strand
GCGAGAGTCCATCCTGGAGGGCTTGGAAACCAACCTGGACGAGTGCGTCGAGGAGCTCGATTGGTAGCTAGCTGGCGAGTCGTCTACACCAGGCAAGCGCAGAAGGACGCCAGAAAGCTCTCCGCTACCGGGCTCAAGCCAAAAGCAGAATACCTGCTGCGACTGCTCCAGGAAGATCCGCTTCGCAGTCCGCCTCCATTCGAGAAGCTGGTAGGCGACCTGGCCGGAGCCTACTCACGCCGCATCAATGTTCGGCATCGGCTCGTCTACCAGGTCTACGAGGCGGAGCGTGTGGTCAAAGTGATCCGGCTCTGGACCCACTACGAATGAGCCGCACTACTCCAACTGCGGCCAGCCTTTGTTGTCGCGACCAATCTGCAGGACCCCATAGAGGATCACCAACCCGAGCAGCCCCATGAGCGATGGCCCGATGCCGGTGCCGATTACGAGGTTGATGACAAATGCGGCGGCGCTCGTTGCGCAATACCCCCAGAATCCCCACTTCTTCCAGTTCCACAGGGCGAAAGCGAAGCCGAGGTTGAAAAGCGCCAGCGCTGCCAGGGCGTAGATCGACCAGGCAGATGCCTCGGGAAGCATCTCGAGCAGGAATCCTCCCGCCAGGAGGTAGACGAGTACCGCGAACGTACTCATCACGACCATGGCGATCAGCCACGCCGCCAGGCACCCATGGCGTTGATTTTCCGGTTCGATCGTCGCCTCCGGGCACACGACTGCTACCGCCTAGTTCGTCTTGATACCCATCTCCGCCAGCAAATCGTCAGCGCCGTAGAGCTGCTCCATGATCCACAGGACGTAGCGCATATCCACGTGAATCGTTCGCGTGATCGGGGGAATGAAGTCCCAGTCGGCGATGATGCTCTCCCAGTTGCCGTCGAACAGCAGTCCCACGAGCTCGCCCTTGGCGTTCATCGTGGCCGAGCCCGAGTTGCCGCCGGTGGAATCGAGCGTCGTCAGGAAGTTGACGGCGACCGAGTCGAGAGCCTCATCGTAGAAGCTGCCGAACTCTCGGTTCTTGATGGCGGCTAGCTGGTCATGTGGGGCGTTGAATGGTTCCTCGCCGGTGTCCTTCTGCAGAATACCCATGAGCGTGGTGAACGGCGTGTACTTCACCGCGTCAGCGGGGGAGTAGCCCTTCACGGAGCCGAAGGTGACACGCAACGTGCTGTTCGCGTCCGGGTAGATCGCCTTATCCAGACTCTCGTTGTAGGCGATCATCGCCTCCATCAGGCGCGGGCGCACGGCGTCGAACAGGCCGGTGAGCTGCTTGGCATGGTTCTCGAGCTCGATGTCACTGTCGTAAAGCTGCACCGCCAACTGGATGAACGGGTCGTCGCTGGCCTCGAAGGCCTCGGGCGTGGCTTCCATCCAAGAGAGCCGCGTTTCGAGATTCCCCATGGCGGTGTTCGAATACATCGAATGGAGCTTGGCGTTCAAATCCGCCTCACCCACCGAGTTGCCCTCGATACCGAACCACTCGTCGAAGGCTTGCACATGCTGATCAACAGGGAGCTCGGCGTAGTTGAGGATGAACTGACGCCAGGCGGCGGCATCGACGCTGGCCTCGTAGGTCCGCTCCAGGCTATTGAGTGACTGCCCAATGCGGCCGAGGTCGCGCTCTTGATAGCCCGACTCACGCTCCATATCAGGCTTGAGCTTCTCCTGGCTCAGCCGGTAGAGCGTGCGTGCGGCCCCGAGCAATGACGACCGGCGGCCGAGGGTGTCGTAGTAAAGGACCCGTGCTTGCTCCGACTGGCTCTGCGCGATCAGCTCGCGCAAGTCGGCAAGCGCCGCGCCATACTTCCGCTTGCGTTCGGGATCACTGTCGATCCAGGCCTGCAGATCCTCCTCCAGAGCGGTCTTGCGCTCGACGATATCGCTCTTGGCGAAACCGGCCAGCATGCCGCTGTAGTTCTTGGTGGTGTTGTTCAGTCCTGCCACCAATCCCGCGTACTTGATACTCGCGTCCTCGTTGTCGGCGGTTGATTCGTTGATGATGTCGAGCCACTGGAGATAGGCCTTGCCGCGGGTCGGGTAGTACCAATCGATGACGTTCTTCGCTTCGCTGGCCAGCCGGTATCGGCTGGTGCTGCCGGGGTACCCCGCGGCCATGATGAAATCGCCCGGCTGTATGCCCTTGGGCGAAACCGTCAAGTGGTGCTTCGGCGCGTAGGGAACATTCTCCGGCGCGAAATCGGCGGGATTGCCGTCGGGGCCGACATAGGCGCGGTAAAAGGAGTAGTCGCCGGTGTGGCGCGGCCACATCCAGTTGTCGATGTCGCCGCCGTACTTGCCGATAGCCTCCGCTGGTGCGTGCACGAGGCGCACATCGCGGATCTCGAGCTGCTTGATGAGCTCGTACTCCAGGCCGCCATAGTAGGTACGCACGTTGCAGCGATGGCCAACGTCCTGCTCGCACTCAGCGACGAGAGCCTTCTCCTTGGCGTCGACTGTTGCGTAGCGTTCGGCCCCGCTGGCACCTTCTGGAATGGCGGCGAGCACCTGGTCGGTGACGTCCTCGACAGCCACGGTCACGAACACGCGACTACCTGGTGAGGCGGGTAGCTCCTCGGACTTGTCCGCGGCCAGGAACCCGTCCCTCAGCAGATTGTTCTCCTCAGTCGAGTTGTAAACGATCGATCCGTAGGCGCAATGGTGATTGGTGATCACGAGCCCCTGGGGAGAGACGAAGGAGGCGGTGCAACCGCCCAGCGAGATCACTGCGTTCATGGGGTGCGCGGTGAGATCCGACAGGCTTTCAGGATCGACCTCGAGCCCGAGTGCCTTCAGCTCGGCAGCGAGCTCAGGCAATTGCTTTGGCCGCCACATTCCCTCGTCGGCAGAGGCGACGCAGACGAGAAGGAGGATGGATACCAGGGCGAGGGCGGGGGACACAGAGTGCAGCAGTTTCTTCATGTTGAGCTCCTGGCTGATGTGGCGATGAGCGATGCCGGATGCCATGACGTAGACGAGGCGGGCGGCATCGTCTTAATCGGCTCATAGCAGTGATCTCTGTCTGAGTGAAGGTAAACCAGAACCAAGCTCGGGACAACGACTGCCTCATTGGCGTGCTCACTGTGACATTTGTATTGAGTTTGTTGGACTGTAAAAACTACTATTGATTAGGCTATTAGTTGTAAAAGTAGAATTCGCTAGATTTAGCTAGTAAAAATCACTTTTGATCAAGAGGCGAGTCCCCCGATGAGTGAGTCGAGCCGCTATGGGCGCTATGAGGTCCGGCGCGTACTCGGCGAGGGGCAGATGGGCATTGTCTATTTGGCCAAGGACCCTCTCATCGGTCGGCCGGTGGCCATCAAAGCCATTCGTGAGGATCCCGGGCATCTGTCAGGCGGCTTCGCCGAGTGCCGAGCGCGCTTCGAGCGCGAGATCCAGATCGCCGGGACCTTCGCCCACCCCAACATCGTGACGATCTACGACGTTGGGCTGGAGAAGGGTCAGAGCTTCGTGGCCATGGAGTGCGTCGAGGGTGGCAGTCTCGCTGACCTGCTTGGCCGTGAGCACACCCTCCCTTTCGCGAAGGTGACTGATCTCGTTGAGCAGATCGCGAGCGCCCTCGACTATGCGCACGCTCGCGGCGTGGTTCATCGGGACGTCAAGCCGCCAAACATTCTGCTGACCTTTGACGGCAGGCCCAAGGTGACCGACTTCGGTGTCGCACATCTGGCCGACTCGACCCTCACTCGCCACGGTGCTACGTACGGCTCACCCGCCTACATGTCGCCGGAGCAGGCGGCATCCCAGGCAATCAGTGGCTCCTCAGATCAGTTCTCGCTCGCCATTCTCACCTACCGCATGCTCACAGGTGAATTGCCCTTCGCTGGTGAGTCGATGAACGCGGTCATGTATCGGATCGTGAAGGAGGAGCCCGTTCCTCCTGGGCTGCTGAATCCGCTACTTCCTGAAGAGGCGAGCGCGGTGCTTCTACGGGCGCTCTCGAAGAATCCTCTGAATCGATACCCGAGCTGCAGTGAGCTTGCGGCTGCCTTGCGAGAGGCGCTCGAGGCCGCGGTCGCCGTGGAGAAGGCTGCGTCATTGTCCGACACGCTCGTGGCGGAGGTGTTCGGCGCAGCGTCTGCCGGTGCCCAATCCGGCAGTGCGGAGGCCGACGGCACGCCGGCTGACAGCAGGAAGTCAGACCCTGGTGGCGATGACCGTGGCGAGCGAGGGTACTTGGCCGCTCTGACATCGACTCTGAGCGGATCTATTGTCTCCACCATTTCGCGGCGCGCAGAGAGCAAAGGCTGGGAGCTCTTGACCGTGGCAGTCCTCGCTGTTCTAGCAGTCTTGGTGGGAGCAAATCTCATACGTAGTGACTCGGGGCAGGAGAACCGGTTACCGAGAGAGCAAGTGCTCACGGTTTTGCAGAAGAATGCCTCCGACAGTCAGGTCGCCATTGAATGGGCTCTTCTCAATCTGCCGACGATGGAGCAGAGCAGTCAAGACGAGCACGGCAATGCGCTCACCCTGCTATCGGCGTTGTCGGGCGAGGGAGAGGACGGTGGTAGAAACACCGCTGCCTCGCTATCGCCCTCGAGGGACTCGGCGCGACGTTCTCAAAGCTCGAGCGGTACGAGATCGGCAGGACCACAAGCTGATGATGGCGAGGACGCCCGCTCGATTCCGACATCCAATGAGCCAGAAGAGCTGGGCTCAACCGCCGCCGGCAATCACTCTGGGGCTGGTCTCTCGGCCGAGTGGACCGTGGTCCCCGCGGGATCGATTTCGAACACCTTGGCCAGGCGCAGCTACAGCGCCGCTGCCGCGTTCCGCACGATCATGAGTAGAAGAGGGGAGGGCATTCCCAGGGGGCTGCTGAGAGACTCCGCCTGCGTTGCTGTTCTGCCTGGCGTCGTGAAAGTGGGACTCGTGTTCGGAGGTCGTCGCGGGAAGGGACTCATGAGTTGCCGGACCGATAGCGGCTGGAGCAGGCCGGCCTTCGTGTCGATCAGCGGAGGGAGCTTCGGCCTGCAAGTCGGCGCACAATCTACTGATTTCGTTCTGCTGTTCTCCGATCAGGGGGCCATCGATCATCTGACCGGGGGACCTTACGAGTTGGGGAGTGGCGGCACCTCGGTCGAGGCAGGACCGGTAGGCAAGAGCGCCGAGGCAGATGCCCGGGAGGAGCCCCGATCCGATGTTTACTCCTACTCCCACAGCCGGGGCCTGTTCGCCGGCATCTCTTTGGAGGGCGCGAGCCTGCTCCTGGATGATCGCTCGAACACCGACGTCTATGGGAGGAGCTACGCAGGTCCCGATCTTCTCTCCATCCACGGAGGCGAGCTACAGCGCGAGCTGGCGACCTTCCTCGATGAGCTCGGGCGCTACAGCCGATGAACACCCTGACGGGCCACCGGTGATTTGTCGTCTCTGCCTTCCCGAGGTGCTATCTTTTGCACTCTCGAAGTTACCTCGGACTCCTTGATTTCAAATCAGCCGGCAGGGTCATCATGTCGAAAAGGTGGATCGTCGTTGCGGGGCTGCTCGCGGGCCTCAGCCTGCCAGCAGTGGTCTTGCCGCAGAGCAGCGTTTCGATGAGCACGGTCGAGGTTGATCTGTGGCCGGAGTACGACCGCCCCGACATGCTCGTGATCTACAAAATCATGCTGGCGCCGGAGGTGCAGCTGCCCGCCGCCCTCAACGTTCGCATCCCGGCTGCCGCCGGCCGGCCCAACGCCGTAGCCGAAAAGCAGCTTGATGGACGGCTCACCAGCGTCAGCTACGACCAGCGACAAGATGCCGAGTGGACCTCGCTCATCTTCACGGCCTCTCGTCATGAGCTGCAGATCGAGTACTACGACCCGAGGATTGAGAGGGACGAGGCAAACCGTAGCTTTGTCTACACATGGCCTGCGGACTACCCGGTTGGCGCCTTGAGCGTGCAGGTACAGCAGCCTCCAGATGCATCTGACCTGCGCATGGATCCTGCCGCCGAGCACACCTCTCCGGCTGGCGAGGGGTTCATCTATCACGTCCTTCACCTGCAGGCACGGGGTGCCGGTGAGCCGATTGACGGGACGATCGAGTACGTCAAGGAGAGCGAAGCTCTGAGCGTGACCACCATGCCGCAGACGGCGCCGGCGCAGCCCGGAATGTCACCGGCAACTACCTTGCCCACCGAGGGCGGTGGCGAAATCCCTTCGTGGGTTTTCGTGGTGCTCGCCCTCGTGGTCCTGGCTGCGGGCGGGGGACTTTG
>JAUWTE010000258.1 GCA_030609765.1 Acidobacteriota bacterium | reverse complement strand
CGATGGCGGCAACGGGGAGGACGGCTGCGCTCTTGATGCGCCGGCGGATCGAGCCACCCCGCAACGGCTCCACGCGCACCATCTCCACGGGATAGCCGGCCCGGGTGGCCAGCTTACCCTCGAGACCGCGACTGGTGGCTGCGAACGTGACCTGTGCACCCGGTTGCCTGGTAACGAGCGCGTTGACTACGGCCAGGGCCGGGTAGAAGTGCCCGCCGCTACCGCCAGCGGCAACGAGAACCTTCAAGGGTGGGTGCGAATCTTTGGTCATTGTCAGGCACTGCCTCTCATCTCAGGAAAACCGGGCACGCGACGAGATGGTGAATTCTCTCACCAACTTGATTATCCCAAAACCGAACGCTACCTCCCACCGGTGCTTGCCATCTACTCTGACCGGTCGGATGGCGTACAATCTGAGCCAACTCAGGACACTATTTGTCGGGCGTACTGGCAGTACATCGAGCGCCCGGGCGGCACCGTTCTCCGGACCCATGCGCGCCGGAGCGGATCAGTGATCTAGGATCTCGATTTCACCAACACGAAGTCGACATGGATGTACGGAGGTTTAGATTGGTTACAAGATCAGTGTATGTGGTGCTTTTCGTGGCCTTGTGTCTGTCCTTCGCCGGCCTTCCCGTCCAGGAGGCGGAAGGACAGTCATCCGGCCAGCAGGTTGGCGAGGCGCCCGAGTACGACGAGAGTGTTCTTCTGAGCCGCGTCCGCCAGCTCACCCTGGAGGGCAACAGAGCGGGAGAGGGTTACTTTTCTCCCGACGGGACCCAGATGGTGTTTCAGAGCGAGCGCGAAGCGGGAAACCCGTTCTTCCAGATCTACGTGATGGACATGTTGACGGGCGAGACGCGTCGGATCTCGCCCGGCCAAGGCAAGACGACCTGCGCGTTCTTTCATCCCGTCACCGGCGACATCGAGTTCGCCTCGACCCATCATGATCCGCTGTCGTTGGAGATGCAGCGGGAGGAGCTGGAATTCCGTGCCTCCGGCCAGGAGCATCGCAACGCCTGGGACTACGACCCCGAGATGGAAATCTATGTGGCCGATGCGGATACCGGCGAGCTGACCCGCCTGACCAATGTACGGGGCTACGACGCGGAGGGCAGCTACTCGCCCGATGGTGAGTGGATCGTGTTCGCTTCGACGCGCGACGCCTATGGCCGCGAGCTCACGCCTGAAGAGCAGCAGGCGATGGAAACCGACGCATCCTACTTCTCCGAGATCTACACCATGCGCGCAGACGGCTCCGAGCAGACACGTCTGACACACGTTCCGGGCTACGACGGTGGGCCCTTCTTCTCGCCCGACGGCAAGAAGATCGTCTGGCGGCGATTCCAAGAGAATGGGATGCTCGCCGACGTCTGGACCATGGATCTGGACGGAAGCAACCAGCGGCAGATCACCGATTTCGGCGCCATGAGCTGGGCACCCTACACGCATCCGTCGGGTGAGTACATCTTCTTTTCCTCCAACAAGTACGGCTTTGCGAACTTCGAGGTTTTCATCGTCGACTTTGATGGCAAGAAGGAGCCCGTGCGTGTCACCACCACCGATGGGTTTGACGGCCTGCCCGTGCCGACCCCGGACGGCAAGCAGTTGGTCTGGACGTCGACGCGCTACGGCGCGACAGCACGCCAGACAGGCCAGCTCTTCATCGGCAACTGGAACCACGAGAAGGCCCTCGAGCTTCTCGAGCAGGCTCCGCCGCGCAAATCGTCTTCAGATTCCCGGTAAGGGACGTTTCTAGAAAGCCATGAAAATGAGTAGCGCACGATATCTTGCCGCCTCCGAGCGCAGTGCCTTTCTTCCTGGACAGAGTTCGGCCATCCGTTTCTTTTTCGCCGCTGTATTGACGCTTGCTGTCGCGTTTTCCACCGGCGCCATGCCTGCCTTCGGGCAGGCGGCAGCTTCCGACGTCCGCCGGCACGTCGAAACCCTCGCCTCCGATGAATTCGAGGGCCGTCTCACCGGCTCCGAGGGTGCGGCGCTGGCGGCCGACTACATCATCGGCCAGCTGCGGAGCATGGGCGCCGTGCCCCTTCCGGGCCAGGCCAGCTTCAGACTGCCCTTCGAGATCATCTCGGGCGTGAACGACACCGGGTCGTCGCTGACCTTGCGCGGGGAGGCATCCGACCAGGATTTCGACGTGCAGGGCGCTGACCAGGTACAGGGCCTGACGTTTTCGGACAATGGCGAGGTTTCCGGTGCCGTGGTGTTCGCTGGCTACGGCATTACCGTTCCGGAAAGCCAGGGCTATCCCTACGACAGCTATGCCAACCTCGATGTCGAGGACAAGGTCGTTCTCGTTCTGCGCTACTCCCCCGAGGAGGTCGAGCGCGAGACACAGGCCATCCTGTCGGGCTACTCGAACCTGCGGTACAAGGCGATGCGTGCCCGTGAGCTCGGCGCCAAGGCGCTGCTCGTGGTGACAGGCCCCCGTTCACTCAACGCCGGCAAGATCGTGCCGATGCGCTTCGACTCCGCCGCGGCTGGCTCAGGCATCGTCGCCGCCAGCATCAGCGGTGAGGTGGCGGCGAAGATCTTCGAGGCGGTTCCCAACGGCTCGCTGGAGCAGATTCAGGAAGAGCTCGACGCCGGGAACAGGGATGCTACCGGCTTCAGTATTCCTGGCCTCGAGCTGACGCTGAGCGTCGAAGTCGAGCGCGAGAGCGCCACCGGTTACAACGTTGTCGGGCACCTGCCCGCCAGCAATGAAACAACCGCCATCCCGCCGATCAAGCCCTATGTCATCCTCGGCGCGCACTACGATCACCTCGGACGTGGTGGCTTCGGCAACTCGCTGGCCCGCGGCGACGAGATCGGCGAGATCCACCATGGTGCCGACGACAATGCCTCCGGTGTGGCCGCGGTACTGAACGCAGGAGCTGCGCTGGCAGGCATGAAGCGTGACCGCGCGGTCGTGCTGGCCTTCTGGTCCGGAGAAGAAATGGGAGTCCTCGGTTCGTCAGCCTTTGTCGAGGATCCGCCCGTACCGATGGATGAGGTCATCGGCTACATCAACTTCGACATGGTCGGCCGCGTCGTGGACAACAAGCTGACTGTTCAGGCGGTCGGCTCCAGCGCTGTCTGGCCGCGCCTCATGGAGCAGTCCAACGTGCCGGTGGGGTTCGATCTGCAGATCCAGGAAGATCCCTATCTGCCCACCGATTCGAGCAGCTTCAACAACTCCGGAGTTCCCAACCTCAGTATGTTCACGGGCACGCATGCGGATTACCATCGCCCTGCCGACTCGCCCGAGCGTATCAACTACGAGGGGCTCGAGGCGGTTGCTCGCTTCGGGGCACTCATCGGGTATCACTTGGCCAACCTCGGTGAGGCCCCCGCTTTCGTGCAAGTCGAGCGCAGCCCGGGCCAGCAGGCAGGAGAGCGCGATGCTGCCCGTGCCTGGACAGGCACCATTCCCGACTTCGGCGGCGAGGTGGAAGGGCTGCGCCTGGGCGGCGTCATGGAAGGTGGCCCCGCCGAGGAGGCAGGCCTGCAAAAGGGCGATGTGATTGTCGAGTTCGCGGGGCAGCAGGTCACCAATATCTACGACTACACCTACGCGCTGGAGACCGTGAAGGTCGATGAGCCGATCAAGGTCGTCTACCTGCGCGACGGCGAGCGCCACGAGACCGTCCTGACCCCACGCGCACGTCAGTAGGGAGTGGATTCGCCAGCTGGGTGCGCACGCTGACGCAAGGCGCCAGGACTGTCACAGGAGGCCGGGAGCATGAGCCCTTTCGACATCGACAGGCGCAAGTTCATGAAGGTGGGCATGGTGGCGGCCACAGCCGGCATCCTGGAAACCCAGCAGGTATTCGCTGCCAGCTTGGCTGAGCTGCCAGTGGCGGGCGGGGCAGGGCAGGGTTTCGTCGAGCTGCGCGATGCGTATGCTCTCTCGCCAGAGATCACCTACTTCAACCATGCATCGATCGGCACCATTCCGAGGATCGTGCGTGAGGCACAGCACAGATATCAGGAGCTCTGCGAGACCAATCCCTGGCTGTATATCTGGGATGAGGGTTGGCCGAACGGGCGCGAGGTGGTGCGGCGCAAGGCGGCCGGCGCGATGGGTTGTGCGGTGGAGGAGTTGGCTCTGACACACAACACCACCGAGGGCTTCAACATGCTGGCCCTGGGCTTGCCGCTGGGTCCGGGGGACGAGGTCCTCTTCAGCTCACTCAATCACGCGGGTGCCAGCGTTTGCTGGAACTACCAGGCGGAGGCTCGCGGCTTTTCCGTCAAGCGCTTCGACTTTCCCGTCGGGCGCGCCGCGGAGCTTTCCGAGGATGATCTGGTTGCCGCGTACGAGCGCGAGATCACCCCTAGCACCAAAGTACTGGTGTTTCCCCATATCGACAACATCGTGGGCTTCCGGTACCCGGTTCGAAAGATGGCAGAGATGGCCCGCGGCAGGGGCGTGCGGTTCGTAGCTGTCGATGGTGCGCAAGCGGTCGGCATGATCGATTTCGCGGTGTCTGACCTCGGAGTGGACTTCTACTCCACGAGTCCGCACAAATGGCTGCAGGGCCCAAAGGAAAGCGGCCTCCTCTACGTCAAGGAAAGCGCTCTGGAGGATGTGCGCGCCATGTGGGTGACCTGGGGGCACGCGCGATGGAAGGGCACCGTGCGGGTTTTCGAGGACTACGGCACACGCAACATGCCCGAGCTGATGGCGCTAGGTCATGCTATCGACTTCCAGAACGAGCTTGGCGCGAGGGCCAAAGAGGAGCGGTATCGACACCTCTGGGAGCACTTCATGGCCGAGGTCGATCGTCGCTCCGGAGTGATCTGGCGTTCGCCGGTGACCTGGGATTTCGGCTCAGGGCTATTCGCGATCGAGCGCGAGGGCCACAAGAGCGGGGAAGTGTCCCGGCAGCTCTTCCAAGAGCACGGCTACGTCTTTCGACCGTTCGCCACCCAGGGCCTGAACACCATGCGCATCTCGCCCAACTTCTTCAACACTGAGGACGAGATCGATCGCTTTCTAGATATCCTGCAGGCGCTCTGAGGGCCTCGGGGCTGGCTGGAAGAACACTCTGAACGGGCATCCTCGGTGCGGGCTTTGTAGAATGGTGCGAGATCATCCTTCCACAGCTACACGAGCACATCCATGAGAAATGCTGTCCTCGCCATTGCCGCAGTTTTGATCGTCGTCATAGCGGGCTACTTCGTCTGGGACCACATCAGCGGGCTGGAGCAGCAAATTGATTCTCTCGGACTT
>JAUWTE010000405.1 GCA_030609765.1 Acidobacteriota bacterium | reverse complement strand
GCGACGTCCGGCCCCATCTCGGAAAGATGGTGGCAAAACCTACCGAAGAGAGCCGATTGATACTCGGCCTGCCGAGGTCCCCCCGCCTCTAGAGTCTCGGCGGATTGTCGAATCGCCATCCTGTGTGTGTCCCCGATGATTGCGAACTACGAAGAGCCAGGCGCTCCGCCCAGTCTGGTGCCTTCGTTCTTGGAGTCTGCCCGGGCGCCGGTTTCCTGGGCACCTGCCCCTGGTGCCGCCTCCTTCTTGTCCGATATCGCCTTACCCTGCGCCGTTGGCGCGCCCTTGGCATCCGCTGGACCTGCCGGCTTCGCGCCCTTGGCATCCGCTGGATCTGCCGGCTTCGCGCCCTTGGCATCCGCTGGACCTGCCGGCTTCGCGCCCTTGCCCGGCGGGGCTTTCTCCATCGCTTCCTTCGCTGCCTTCATCTCGACGTTGCCCTTGAGATAGGCACCCTCGAGGATCTCCAGCGTCGATACATTGATGTTCCCGGTCAGATGAGCGGTGGGGCCGAGCACCACCTTTTCGTCGCCGTGCACATTGCCTTTGACCTTGCCATGCACCAAAACACGCTGGCCGTCGATCGCGGCCCGAATGTCGGCCTTTTCGGCGATCACCAACGTGCCCTTGGCACGGATCGTCCCTTCCACTTGACCGAGAATCGTCAGATCCTCACCGCAAATGATGGTCCCGTCGATGTGCACCCGCGCTCCCAGGGTGGAGCCGGACTCGGACCCAGAAGGGGACGGAGCAGCCGCCTTCATGGTCTGACGCTGCGGAGCTCCCGCGGCTGAAGCACTTCCTGTGTCGGCACCCTCTTCGTTGTCGAACCAGCCCATCTCGACTCTCCTTCTGAACGCCACTGCGGCGCGGATTTGTGTTTGTCGTTGGCACCAGGGCCCCGGAGCAAGGGCTGGAGCGGCGGTGATCCATGCCCTGGGAATCCCTGTTCCAGACTAACGCGGGATGCCTCCTTCGGGTAGCCCTGATTGGCTCCCCCCACAATATGCTCGAATGGGTTATCAGCAGCTGATCGTCACAGATGATTATCGACACATATTTTTAGACCCTGACAGTACTTATTGACTCGCCAAATGACACTCTTGCACTTTATAGATCAGTAAACGATGCTCTCACTTTTTTTCCATGACACCTTGACAGAGATGGTCATGCGTTGTAGTTATTGTAGTAACAACGATGTTATTAGTTGGAAGGAGATAGTAATGATCACTTCTACGCAGTATTTGATAGCTGAGAGACGGGCAGCCAGCAGCGCGCCTGTACCCGCGCCGGCTCCGGCTCCGCAGACCATGCCCCAGCGCCCTCCAGACGGCGTCAGGGAAACGGAGCTTTGGGGAGAGGTCCTCCTGCGAGCGATCGAGGACTTCAAGACCTACATGGCGTACCGGAAGGACCCCAAGCTGTATCCTCTCTCCGCCAAGATGGTCCGCTCGATCGTCGCGGACGGCTGCGATCCGGAGTACTGGATCTTCGGCAACAACACCGGCTTCGATGCCGTGTGCATGGTGTTGAACCTGGAGCCCGACTGCATACGTCGGTTCCTACGCGCCTGGCTGAAAGAGACTCTCGGGACAGAGCCCACATACTAGGCGGACCGGACGGCCTCCAGCGAAGGGTACCGGCCCGGGGCGGGCCGGACGCCCCTAGGAGGTGTCGCTCTTCGCGCTGCCCTCGGTGCTCGCTTCGGGTTCAGCGGCACCGCCCTCCATTTCCCCCTGCAGATCGCAATCGCGGCAGCGCCAGATACCCTGATCGGGTGCATCCTCTCGGTGCGCGTGCGGGCAGATCCTCTGCAGATCTTGGACTTCGGCCTCCAGGGCCTGGATCTGCTCCTGCATGGACTCGGCATCCAGGGCATTGATCTGCTTCTGCAGCCAGAATCGTCGATCGCGAAGGGTCAGGGGTTCCATGTCATTCTCCCAGGTAGGGTTCATACGTCCCTGGTAAGTTAGCGGCATCGCGCCGCTCGGGCAAACTTCATTCCTGCGTTTCTCATCCCTTTCCTACTGAGGATGCGGGGCAAGATCCGCTGTTGTCGCCCGGGCTCGCAGGCTTGTCTGATCGGCTGCGACTCAGGGCGATGCCCCCGACCACTGCGGCGGCACCCACCCCCTGCACCACGGTCAGGCTCTCGCCCAACCACCACCACGCGACGACGACCGCGATCACCGGCACCAGATTCAGGTAGACCGCAGTCCGTATGGAGCCCAGGACTCGCACCGCGCGCGACCAGACGAGGTAGCTGAAGACCACGGCGAGGAGTGAGGCGTAGGACAGGCCTGCCCAGGCACCAGCGCTTACCTCGCCAGGTCGCATCGTGACAATATCCGGAAGAGCGATCAGAAACAGGGGCACGGCCCCCACCGCCATGCTCACCGAGGTGAGCGCCAGTGCATCCATCTTGGCCAACAGGGGCTGCGAGTAGACCGTGTAGATAGCCCAGCAGGCCGCGGACCCGAGCAGGAGCAGATCACCAACCCAGTAGCGCTGCGCCGCGAACGCACCCGCGAAGCTCTCCCAGAGCAACAACACCACGCCGCCGGTAGCCACCAGCAGGCCGAGTATTCCTCGTCCCCCGACTCGGTCGTGCCCACTCATTCGCGCGACCAGATAGATGAACAATGGGGCGGTCGAGGCAAATACCGATGCCTCGCCGGCTCGGGTGTGGTCGATACCGAAGATGAAGAACATCTGATAGCCGAGATTGCCTACCAAGCCCAACCAGATCAGGGAGCCCAGGTGACCACGCACCTGGGCGAATCCCGCTGTCCGCCACTGCAGCAACAAGAGAATGGCTGCCGCGAGGGGGAACCGCAGACCATTGAAGGCAAGAGGCGAGATCTCAGCCAGCGTCGTTTTGACGACCACATAGTTGGCAGCCCAGATGAAACAGGCCACGATGAGGAGAAGATCCTCTGCGGTCAGACGGCGACGCACGCGTGACTCACTCGGCGAAAAGCCACTCGATACGATCTCCGGCCGCCGTTTCGTACTCGCTCGCAGCTTTCTGGCCTGGCTGCTCGTTGACGTAATAGAACCAGAAGCGGCCCTCGGTTCCGTTGGCAACACCGTTGATCGACACAACGAGGAACTCGTCACCGTAGCCACTGGTTTCAACGGAGCTCGTGTTTTCCTGGAGTAGCTCGAGAACCGTCCGACCGGCCTCGCCGCTGTAGGTAATGTGGTGCTCGCTAGGCACGCCATCCCTAGCGCTCTCCAGATCGGGAGGTCCGAAGTCTCCACCGCAGGAAACCATGAATGGTGAGCCCATCATCGCCGCCAGAACGAGAGCGCGGATGACTACTCGGAAACGATCTGGTTGCATTCGTGATCCTGCCTTTCCTTTCCGATGGCGTATAATGCCGCGCCACCGGACCAACGATGGAACAACTTCCCGGGATCGACCGGCTCCATCATACAGCGAGGACAAAAATGAAAATCTCGATCGAATACTGCGCGGTTTGAAACTACGAGCCTCAGACCGTGAGTCTGACACAGCAGCTGCTGTCGACGTTCAAGCAGGGAATCGCGGAGTTCGCCCTCCTGCCTTCGGACGGGGGAAAGTTCGAAGTCAAGATCGATGGTGACCTCGTCTATTCCAAGCTCGCCACGGGGTCCTTCCCCGACGCGAGCGTCATCGAGGAAGAGATCAGGAAGCGCCAGTAGGATCCGCAATGGCATTGCGCGGGCCGAGGCGACGAGCGGTCGTCACCGCCCGCGCACGCTGGTTGCGGGATGCGGTCCCCTGGATCAGTGCTGGCAACCGGGACAGTAGAAGGTCGAGCGCCCGCTCTGAGTAATGCGTTTGACCGAGCCCTCGCAGCGTGGACACGG
>JAUWTE010000113.1 GCA_030609765.1 Acidobacteriota bacterium | reverse complement strand
GACAGCCATAGTAGGGGGCCACTCTGAGCCCTTTGAGAGGCTGACGCACAAGATCCCGAATCCGATCCAGGGCCCCAGGCACGGTGAAGATCTCGGCCAGATGGAGAACCCGCACACTGCCCGGCTCATAGGATAGGCCGGCAGCTTTGAGAACGTCGGCTACCTTCTCCCGCAGCGCTGGAATATGCTCGAGGTAGTGGTTGGTCTTCCGCAGAACAGTGAAGCACGCGGAACACGGGGCGACGATGTCCAAGCCTTGCTTCTGTGCGAGACAAAGATTGCGGGCGGAGATCGAGACGGAGAGGATCTCGCGGACCGACATGTACGTAGTGGCTCCACAGCAGTTCCAATCCTCGAGCTCTTCCAAGTCGATCTCCAGCGCGCGGGCAACTGCTCGCGTGGACTCGTCATAGGCTCGCCCGCTGGCCGTGAGGGAGCAGCCAGGGTAGTAGGCGTAGCGCATCAGAGTCCTCCGATCTCGTCCGAGCGGGCAATGATTGTGCGAAGCTGGTCCAGATCGCGGATCTTCTCACCGCGGATGGGCATGCGGCCGCGCAAGAAGAGCTTGAGACCCAACACGGCCTTTTTCAGAAGGCCAATCGGATCTACGCTCATGTAGTAACGGATGAGAAGTTCTGGCTCGAAGCTCCGTCCTCGTCTGTCCACCACACGGACAAAGGAATTGGCCAGGGCCACCGCTCGTTCGGCACCACTGGCCTTCCCCTCACGCATCGCGATGCGCTTGAGCCCGTAGATGATGTCTGTCACCTCGATCTGCTTGGGACAGCGCAGCGTGCACATATAGCACGAGGTACACAGCCAGAGACTATCACTGTGCAGGACCTCGTCGCGCAAGCCGGCGCGGATCATGGCAAACAGCTTGCGCGGCGGGTTGTCCATGAAGTAGCCGACCGGGCAAGACCCACTGCAGATCCCACACTGGATGCACTCGCGGACGCGGTCTCCACCCGGCACGTGGAGCAGCTCATCAATGAAGTCATGACTCGTACCGGCCTCAAGGATGATCTCTCCTTGGCGGTCCATGCGGTGACCTCCTCACTGTCTGGACAGGCGACGCGCAAAGCCCTCCTACTTCTTCGGCCGTGGCGCACTCATCCTAGCACTCGGAGATGAACCCGCGCTGAACGTCAGGTTAATTCCCTTTCATCGGCCGGGAGCCTGGCCCACGTTGCCGGGTGGCAGGACGCCCTCACCCGGTTCGCGGGCGGGCGGCATGCGGAGCGTGAACGTGCTTCCGTTATCGACCTCACTCACGACCGAGATGTTTCCGCCATACTTCGTGACGATTCCATACGCGATGGACAGACCGAGACCCGTGCCCGTACCACCCACCTTGCTGGTAAAGAAGGGATCGAAGATGTGATCGATCGCTTCCCGCGGTATGCCACATCCCGTATCCGAAACCAGAACCTCCACGAAACCGTCCGTCGCACTCCGGCGGGTGACCGTTGTGATCGTCCCCCTCTCCTTCATCGCCTGGACGGCGTTCATGATGATGTTCATGAACACCTGCTGCATCTGCGCCGAATTGGCCACCACCGGACCAAGATGCGGATCCCAGTTCTTGATGAGATCTATGTTGAGAAACAACGCCTGCTTTTCAATCAAGGCCAACGTCTCTTGAAGGACCCTATTGAGATCTACGCGTTCTGTCTGGACCACCGACTGCCGTGAGAAGTGCAGCAACCCCTTGACAATGTCCCGACACCGCTCGGTCTGATTGATCACCTCGGCGAGGTTCTCCCGACCCGGGTCATCGGCTCGGAGGTCCTCCAGAGTGAGGGCCGTCAGCGACAGGATTCCACCTAGCGGGTTGTTGATTTCGTGTGCCACCCCAGCTGCCAACTTGCCGATCGACGCCAGCCGCTCGGATTGAGCAACTACGGCCTGCATGGCAACGAGCTCTTCGGTTCGCTCCTTGACCTTTTCCTCGAGCGTTCGTCCCCACTCCTCCAGGTCGTGCTTCTGCTGCCGCAAGCTTGCGAGCATCGTGTTGAACGACATCGCCAGAAGCCCGATCTCATCCTGGGAGGTCGAGTGGACCTCTTGATCGAATCGACCCAGACTGATGCTCCGTGTGGCCGCGACCATCTCCCCGATGGGTCGCGTAATACTGCGGACCATGTAGTAGGTGATGCCGATCACCAGGGCAAAGCCAACCATGGCGATAGCGAAGAAGGTGAGGATGATCCGGTCGCGGACGGACGTGAACGCCTTTTCGAGAACACCAACGTAGAGAATGCCAATGATATCTCCGGTATGGTTCCGAATGGGCTCATAGGCGCTGATGTACCAGTCGTTGACGACGAAGGCGCGCGCACGCCACATCTCACCGCGCCCGAGCACGGCCTCATGGACCTCCTCCGAGACGCGGGTGCCGAGGGCGCGTTCACCGGTCGCCGTCTTCACATTCGTGGAGATCCGAAGGTCGTTCTGGAAGATCGTAACCGTTCCCACGTCCTGGCCTTGGAAGCGTTCCCCCTTGTAGATGAGGTCCCAGACCCCGTCCACGATCCTGAAGTTCCGGTTGAGGAGAACGCCGCCATAGAGTGCACCCAGGATCTCGTCCGGCGACGCGCGGACAGGCGCACTGGCAAGCAGCACCATTCCCGTGGTCTCTTCGGTCTTCTCAAGTCGTTTGGCATGCGGTGTATCCACGAGATGGAAATGGGCCCTTGCGCGAAGGAGGGGGTCTTCCGCGGCCAGGCGCTCGGCTGACAGGAGCACGGTCGCCGCCGCGACATCACCGGACAGCGAGGCTTGGATAACGGGAATCTGCGAGACATCATCCCCGACACGATCAGGCTGAGTCACCCTCAGGAGCACCCGCCCCTCTTCGTCCGTGAGGGAGAGGAAGTCAAACCCCGTGTCCCTGCGAATCAGATCCAGGTAGGCAAAGAGCGATGCGCTGTCACCCACGGCTAGGTAGCGCTGAATCGTGGTCCCCGACGTCGTGAGCTCGACGGTGTGCTTCAGAGTCTCGAGTTGTTCCTCGTAGACCGTGCGCGCCGTGGCCAAGTCATGATCAACCTTCCCCCGTGCCTGCTTCATGATTGTGGAACTCACCATCCAGGAGCCGGCAAGTGATGTGGCCAGCCCCCCGATGCCCAGGATCGCCAGGTAGCCGGAGATGAGCTTCGTCCTGAGGGAAAGTCTCCGGAAGCCGAGGGCAGAGTTCATAGCGCTGCAGCCTCGTGACACGCCGGCAGACGTACGCAGAACGTCGACCCAGTGTTCGCTTCGCTCTCAACGTCAATGCGTCCCCCCAGCTCGGATACGATCCTTCTGCAAATGGCGAGCCCGAGGCCAGTCCCGCTGGTGCTGGCGGATGACCGAGCCTTGACTCGGTAGAACTCATCAAAGAGTCTCTGTTGATCTTCCGGCGCAATCCCAATGCCCGTATCGGTCACAGAGATGGTGACATCCCCCTCACGAACCTGACCGGTGATCGTCACGTTCCCATTCGGGCGATTGTATTTGATCGCATTCGAGATCAGGTTGTCGAAGAGCACGCTCAGGCTGTTCCGATCGCCTCGCACGCAGTACGTGTTTTCGGGAAGCTCAGCCGCCAGGTGGACGCCCTTGGCAGCCGCCACCTCCGCAAGGGCCTTGAGAACGTCGCGGATGAGTGGTGTCAGGTCGATCCTCTTGCGTTCAGTGCAGAGATGTCCGCTCTCGACCTTGGAGAGGGTGAGCCAATCCTTGATGATGGCGAGCATTTCGTCGGATCGCTCAAGGCACCGTCCGATCCATTCTTGCCGCTGGTCGGCGGTAACTCGCACGTCGCCGAGATGCCTCATCGCGTCAAGGTATTGGTGGATGGCAACCAGGGGGGTCTTGAGCTGATGGGACACGAAGGTGACAAAACGCCGCCTGAGGAGTTCCCGCTCCATTTCGAGCCGCTGAGTTTCCTGAAGCAACCGGCGACGTTCAAGCCCGCGGTCCACGATCAGGCGAAGCTCGTCGGGCGAAAAGGGCTTGGGCAGGAAGTCGTAGGCGCCAGATTTGATGGTCTCCACGGCGGTGCTGATGGTCGCATACCCTGTGATGACGACAATGATGATGGCGGGATCGATCTGAGCCGTGCGGGAGATGACCTCCATGCCGCTGATCCCGGGCATTTTGAGATCAACCACGACGAGATCGGGCCTCAGCCGGGCGATGCCCTCTAACCCCTGGGCTCCGTCTTCGAATGTCTCGACTCGGAATCCCGCCTTCGCGAGAATCTTGCTGCACGAGAGGCGCATGACGTAGTCGTCATCGATAACGACGATGGTCTGCTGCTTGTCAGGCCGGTTCACTGGGCCACCCTAACGTGCACCGCTCGGATGTCTCATGAGCTGAGCAGGCGCTGAACCGCATCTACGAGCTCCCGGGGCTCCACCGGCTTCTGGATGAAGGCGTCGTGCACGAATCTCCCGTCTTCGCCGGTAGCAGCATCCATACCGATGTTTGCCTCCGGCGGGTTTGATGTGACGATCAGGACTGGCGTTTCGGGATACAGATCCTTGATCCGACGGCAGAGCACGAATCCGGAGTCCAAGTGGTCCACCATGAGGTCCACGATGGCCAGATCGGGTTTCACGGATTCCAGAATGTCCCCAGCCTCTTCTTCACCGCGAGCTGTGATCACATCATGGCCAGCCTCCCGAAGCAGGAATGAGAACTGCTCGATGATATCCACATCATCGTCCACGAGTAGGATTCTCCTCTTCTCGCTCATGGTATCCCCTCCAATGTGTGTTCGTTTCGTTGCCCGCTGGACAACGAAAGCATTCTCACCTGTCAGTGACTGTGTGACCCCTCCTGATGCTGCGCCACGACCGGCGTGGTGCCCTTGGTCGGTGATGGCGTAGCGGCTTGGTCCTGAGACCTCGAGAGCGTGCGACCGATCCAGTCGAGCCATTTTTCCAATCCCGCGCCGGTCTGCGCGGATGTTTCGATGCAGCCGACATGAGGATTGACCTGCCACAGATTCTTCCGCAGTACATCCAGGTCAATGGGGAGGTGCGGACACAGATCCATCTTGGTCAAGATCACCAAGTCTGCCGTGCGGAAGGCCAGGGGATACTTGATTGGCTTGTCCTCGCCCTCTGCGAGAGAGAGAAGCGGGATGCGGGCGTGCTGGCCAAGGTCGAACTCAGCCGGGCACACCAAGTTCCCCACGTTCTCGATGAACAGCAGGTCGAGCGCCTCTAGGTCGAGCTGATTCAGAGCTTCCTTGACCGCATGTGCTTCGAGATGACAGGCACCCCCGAATGACTCGGTGATGATTTGGACCACCGGGACGCCGAGGGGCGCAATCCTTTGTGCATCGCTGGTCGTGGCGATGTCACCGACGATGACAGCCGCGCTGATCTCCGGGGCAAGCCTGGAGATGGTCGCTTCCAGGAGCGCGGTCTTGCCCGCCCCGGGACTGCCGATCAGGTCGATGACGTATACACCGGCCTCAGCAAAGCGCTGTCGGTTCTCGTTGGCAACCTGATCGTTGGCCCGCAGAATCCGGGTGACCACTTTAATCTGCTGGGGACCTGTGGCTCTATCCATTCGCTCAACCTCCGATTCTGAATCCATACCCTTCCCAGTATTCGGCCGGGACACATCCATCCTACCAATCGGAGATGAACCCCATCTGAAGGTGAGATTAATCCTTCTTCATCAACCGGGAGCGGGGTGCCTGTCGATGGGCGCAGAGGGCTTGTTGGCCGGAAACCTGACCCGAAACGTACTTCCTTGTCCGGGAACGCTGGTCACGTCAATCGATCCGTTGTGTACCGTGGCGATCTGCTGAACAATGGCCAGGCCGAGTCCAGTCCCGCCCACATCCCGGGACCTGGCCAGGTCAACGCGATAGAAGCGGTCAAAGATGCGAGGGAGATCCTCGGGAGGGATTCCGGTGCCCTTGTCCTCAACCGAGATGGTGATCCCGGCGCTGTCCCGCTCCAGCCGCACGACCACCTCCCCCATGTGAGGAGAGTGGATCAGCGCGTTGTCGACAAGATTCTCGACGAGTCGCCCAAGCAGATCCGGATCCCCAACGAAGGGAACCTCTTCGGGTGCCAGAAGCCGCAGCTGGATATCCTTCTCCTCGGCCGTGGGCTTCAACCGAACGAGTACACCGTGAAGCATCTCATGAAGATCGATGGCGACCGGACGCACGTGCAGCACACCCGCATCTCCCTTCGCCAGGCTCATCAGATCCTCAGCTAATCGTGAGAGGCGCAGCACTTCGCCGAGATTCCCTTCGAGCACCTTGCGGTACTCAGTGGAAGATCGCTCTTTCCGCAAGGTAACCTCAATCTGGCCGCGCAGGGCTGTGAGCGGCGATCGGATCTCGTGGGCGACGTCGCTGGAGAACCTGCTCTGGGCCTCAAAGGCCCGCTCCAGACGTTCCAGCATGCGGTTGATCACTGCGACCAAGCGGCCGACCTCGTCCTCCCGCGGCTCGATCGGGAGGCGCGCCTCAAGCTTCGCCTCATCGATTCCCTCGACGGCTCCAATGATGCGTTTGATCGGATCAAAAGCATTGCGCGTCAGGAAGTAGCTGCCCGTGATGAGACACAGGAACGCAACCGCACTGATGAGGCCCATGATGAGGAGCCCTTTTCGCAGGGCGCCCTTGATGACCAGATACGAGGTTCCCACTTCCATGATCAGGGTGCGTCCGTCCGCATCCTGAAACGGCCAGGCAATGATCCTGAGGAACTCGGCCGACCAATGGACATCGGCATAGGCGGGCGACTGGGTCTGGAATGCCAGCCGCACCGCATCCGGGGCCAGGGGGGCGTTCTCGCCGTCGCTGCACAGCACCTGTCCCAACTCGTCACACACAAGCATGTGGCGCGGTCTATGCATCGCATCTGGATCCGGCGAATCAGGCAGCACGGGATTGGGCAGGCAGGGCAGCGGAGACGACCGGGGTGTGCTGGCGCTTTCCATCTCGCGGACGAATTCAGCTGACACCGTGCGGGCCATTGACGCCAAGTATTGATCCCGATCCCGGCGCAGCGTTTGCGACATGGTGATGTACGTGACGGGACTCGCAAGAAGAATGAGACTGCCGAAGACAATGAGCTGGAGAACGAGAAGCCGGGCCCTTAGACTCAGCATGACCCGTTTCACTTGTCATCCTCTTCACACAACATGTAGCCTGCGCCGCGGACCGTGCGGATCATCGCGAAGCTTGCACCGCGATCGACTTTGATGCGCAGGTGGCTGACGGTAACGTCAATGACATTGCTCTGAGGGTCGAAATCGAGTCCCCAGACATGCTCGGCGATGACTGCTCGCGAGAGGACCTTGCCGGACCGTCGCATGAAGAACTCCAACAGGGAGTACTCCCGGCTGGTGAGTACGATCTCCCGCGTTCCACGCTGAGCCTTCCGCGTGTTGCGATCCAGCGCGAGTTCGCCGACACGGAGAGAGGCGCTGTCACCAGTCGAATCGCGTCTCAAGAGGGCCCGTACGCGGGCGAGGAACTCCTCGAAAGCAAAGGGCTTGGTCAGGTAGTCATCGGCCCCGCTGTCAAGTCCTTCGACCTTGGCCTCGAGTGAATCCCGCGCTGTCAACATGAGGATCGGAGTTCGCACCTTCCGCGCCCGCAGGGTCTTGCACACTTCCACGCCATCCTTCCCAGGCAGCATGAGATCGAGAACGATCAGATCGTAGGAACTCGTCTGGGCAAGGAACTCGCCGTCCGGTCCGTTGGTGGCGACGTCCACGGCATGGGCCTCTTCTTGAAGCCCTTTCTTTATGAACGAGGCCACCTGTTTCTCATCCTCGACCACTAGGATCCGCAAAGCCTCACCCTCATTCGGCACCGCTGATGCCTTGCCCTCTCGAGGTCGACAGTCAAGCAGTACTGGCACGAGTCGGCGTTGGCAACGCGGCGTCCTCTCCAGGAAAAGCCCTAGCAGTTCAAGGGGCAGGCAGTCAAGAGGCGCGTCGCCCAGGTCACAGGCCCCTCGAGTCCTCAGTGTACCCGCAGGGGTGGTGCGGCACCTCTACGAAGATGTACGAGGATGAGGAAATCATGTCGGCGCTGTGACAGCCGCAGAGTGCAACCCCCGCTGGTCTGGCATGTTGCGGCTCGGCAGCATCCGCAAGCCAGTCATTGACCGCCGGCAAGGCTGGACGTAGTGTCTGCTGTTGTTGATCGGGAGATCCGAGCACCAGCACTTGCAAGCCGGCAGG
>JAUWTE010000279.1 GCA_030609765.1 Acidobacteriota bacterium | reverse complement strand
GGTGCGGGGGCATCGCCGTAGCGGACGCTTGAGCGCGAAGGCTAGGGAGCATCATGGTCATGTGCATACCATGTGCGCGAATTGTCCGCCTAGGTGATGTTCCCGTGCCGACCGGGAGCCGATTAGCGTTCAGCGGTCTGGACTACTGAGGCGATCAGGTCGTCGACCGACCATTGGGTGAGCCCGCGGAAGCGATCGGCGAGGTAGCCCTCCTGGTCGATGACCAGAGTGCTGAGCGTATGGGCGGTTGCGTTCCCTTCTTCCTGCCAGATCATGACGCCGAGTCTTGCCGCCGTGGTGGTGAAATCAGCGGACGTCGGAGTCGCGAGCGTCCAGCGATCGAAATCCGTGCCCAGGCGATGACCGCAGCGGAGCAGGACCTCAGGAATGTCGTTGAGGGGCTCTGTGCTGACCGTCAGGATTCGTACCCGGTCCCACAGGTCGGGGCGTAGCGTGTCCTGTAGCTCGAGCAGGCGGCGAGCGACGGCCGCGCCGGGGGAACCCTCCGGATGTTGGCACGAAAAGAAGCTGAGGACGACAACGGTGCCGGCGAGGTCGATGAGCTCCAGCGGCTGGCCGTGCTGGGTCGTGAGGTCGAGGTTCGGTACCTTCTCGCCCAAATCCAGAGCTGAATCGAAGCCAGGCAAGAGCAGGGTTTCTGGACGTGCGCCCTCCTCTGAGGAGCCGGCGGGTGTTGCTCCCTCATCGGCGGGCAGAGGCAGCTCGATGGGCGTGCAGGCCGAAACGATCAGGGCAACCACGATCGTCGCGAGGCCGGCACAGAGCCGGTGGGGAGACGGGAGTCGGCCTGGGGCTCGGTCACGGGAGCTCCGACTCGAGGCAGTCACCCTACCTCAACCCGAGCTCCGCCAAGGTGATGCTTGAGGTTCCCTCCACGTAGCGGCGTACCGTGGACGGGCTCACCATGCTGCTCAGCACTGACGCGACGATCTCCGGCGTCAGCGGGTTCTCCCCGTCATAGGCCGCCAGCAGCCTCTGCCAGAGAACGCTGTCGAAGTACCCCGGCTTGCCGCTCTCCTGCCACTCCAGCGACATGATGCGGAACACCAGCTCTCCTCGAACGTACAACAACTCGCGGATCTCCTCGCCGCCCAGGGCCGCGTCCTGCAGGTTCCCGGCGCTGTGGCCGCCCATTTCTCTGTAGCGATTGTAGGCGTCGCGGAGTGCCCGCTGGTTGCCGGCCCGGCCCAGCAATCTCGCCTCGACAGCGGCAGTCCTGCCCATGTGCATGGCCCAGCCCTCGGAGAGCCACGAAAGCTCCTGGGTGATGGGTACTCCCCATGGCACATAGAGATGAAAGAGCTCGTGCCCGACGAATATGGCGCTCAACTCGTGGATTTCTCGGCTGTTCTGTGGAAGCCCCGGGGTCAGGCCGCCGAAGAGGTTCAAAGTGCGGCCCCATGCCATCCCCGCTGTCCGAGCTCCACTCGACGGCAGGGCCGCAGGTGGCAGGGGCGTGAAGACAAGGAGAGCCGGGTCGCCGGGAGGTGGCCCGAGCTTGGTGACGAGCACACGAGCGAGCTGTGTTGCGGTGTTGAGGATAGTCGACCGATCCAGAGTCCAGTCATCATGAATGGCGGCCCGCATCCCCGCATGACCGATCTTCTCCAGTTGGTACGGGCCAAGGGCGAAAACACTGTCCGCGGGGTGCGATGCGAGCTGGAACAGGTTGAAATCGACTTCACGCTCGGCCGATACCACGCGCCAGGTTGGAGGCACGCTGGCCACATCGAAGCTCACAGACACCTCGCCGACGTGGCTGAGCGGCCGCTCCTGAGGTGGCCTGCTGATGGCTCCGGATGAGGCATAGATCTGGGCCCAAACGTCGATGCCGATGAGCACTACATGTCGCGGCGAGCGAGTGCTCGATCGATGGTAGAAATCGGCAGGAGGGTCGTCGATAGCGACGACATACTCGAGTACCCAAGGGTCCGCATGGCCGACCTCGATTCGGTAGGCAGACTGGCCGGCAGGCTGGACGGCCAGGGCTACGCCGTTGCTCTGCCTGGCCTCCATGCTGACGATGCGCCGGGACGCTTGGGCCGGGGCAATCGGCGTGAGCCCGAATCCGACCCACGCAGTGGGCCGGGGTCCGCCATGGACTGTCACGACGACCCTCACGCCTTCCGTCGTCAGGCTGGCGTAGTAGTCGAGGTCTGGCGGCGTGTTGCCGAGCATGCCGCATCCGACGATCGCGGCCGCCGCTGCCAAGGCCAGGATGGCGGTAGGGAGCACGCGCCCCAGACCGCGTGTTTGGCGCGTACGTCTTGGGCTCTGCACACCCAGAGGTGCGCGGGGTGAATCACGGTCGGGCATGCTTGGCATTTGACTGTTCATGGCTAGATACGCAATCTTAGCAGCCTGCTCGATTCAGAGAATGTCGGCCACGTGTCGCTGCATGCACTGAGCTGTGTCCAGCTCGAGGGCTTCGATGTGGCCGCTCGAGGGATCATTCAAGATTCGCCGGAGCAAATATGCCTGAAGAACAGAACACCGCCGCCATCGACCAGCTCTGTGTCAACACGATCCGTATGCTGTCGGCGGACGCAGTGCAAAAAGCCAACTCGGGGCATCCTGGATTGCCCATGGGTGCGGCTCCCATGGCCTACGCGCTGTGGACACGATTCCTGCGCTTCAACCCCGCCAACCCCGCATGGCCGGGGCGCGATCGCTTCGTGCTGTCGGCTGGGCACGGCTCGATGCTGCTCTATTCCTTGCTGCATCTGAGCGGCTACGACCTCTCGATGGAGGAGATCAAGCAATTCCGCCAGTGGGGGAGTGCAACTCCGGGTCATCCCGAGTACGGGGAGACCCCTGGAGTCGAGACAACCACGGGGCCGCTGGGGCAGGGGTTCGGGAATGCCGTCGGGATGGCCCTTGCCGAGGCGAGGTTGGCGGCCGAGTTCAACCGTCCCGGTCACGAGATCGTCGATCACTACACCTATGTTCTCGCCGGCGACGGGGACATGATGGAAGGCGTGCAGGCGGAGGCCGCATCCCTGGCGGGCCACCTGGGCCTGCACAAGCTCGTCGTCCTCTACGACGACAACAAGATCACCATCGAAGGCCACACGCCGCTGACATTCAGCGAGGACGTGAAGGCACGCTACGAAGCCTACGGCTGGTATGTCCAGCAGGTCGAGGATGGCACTGATGTGGAGGCCATCGAGGCAGCGATCGATCGTGCTCGGCAGCAGGTGGAAGGCCCCTCATTGATCGCTGTGCGCACCCAAATCGGCTATGGCAGTCCCAACAAGCAGGACACGTCCTCGGCCCATGGTGAGCCTCTCGGCGAAGAGGAGCTACGGTTGACGAAAGAGAACCTCGGCTGGCCTCTGGAACCCACTTTTTGGGTCCCTGCCGAGGTCGGGGAGCGTTTTGCCGCGGTTGCCGAGAAGGGAGCCCGGTGGGAGCAGGAGTGGCTGGGCAAGCTGCAGGCTTACGGCGAAGCGGAGCCCGAGCTGGCAGCCGAGTGGCAACGAAGAATGAACGCGGAGCTCCCGCCTGACTGGACCGGCGCGCTGCCGACGTTCGCACCGTCGGACGGCAAGCTGGCGACGCGAGCCGCGTCGGGAAAGATCCTGAACGCCTTGGCCGAGGCTTTGCCCGAGCTCATGGGTGGCTCTGCCGACCTGGCGCCGTCCAACAAGACCGTCATTAGCAGCAGCGGCGACTTCGGCCGCGGTGCCTACGACCAGCGCAACCTGCGCTTCGGTATCCGTGAGCATGCCATGGGCAGCATGATGAACGGCATGGCTCTGCATGGAGGGCTCATTCCCTACGGCGCTACCTTCCTGGTTTTCGCCGACTACATGCGTCCCGCGGTGCGCTTGGCGGCTTTGATGGGCTTGCGCGTCATCTACGTGTACACGCACGACAGCATTGTGGTTGGAGAAGATGGCCCAACCCATCAGCCGGTCGAACAGATCGCTTCGCTTCGCCTGATACCGAACATGACCGTGATTCGCCCGGCCGACGCAAACGAAGTGAGCGAGGCATGGCGAGTTGCGATCGAGCGGCGTGAAGGGCCCGTTGCCCTTGTTCTCACGCGACAGGGACTACCGATATTGGACCGAGTGGAGCAAGGCTTCGCCAAAGCAGAAATGCTACGCCGGGGTGGGTATGTCCTTGCCGACGTACCGGCCGGCGCCGACCCCGAGCTCATACTGATTGCCAGCGGATCTGAAGTGCCCCTGGTGCTCGAGGCCTGGGGCCGTCTGGTGGCTGACGGCATCGCTTGCCGCGTCGTGAACCTGGCTAGTTGGGAGCTCTTCGAGGAGCAGGACGAGGAGTACCGACTCGGAGTTCTGCCGCCCTCGGTAGGCGCCAGGCTGGCCGTCGAAGCGGGCACGACCTTCGGTTGGGCACGCTACGTCGGCAGTGGCGGAGATGTATTGGGGATCGACCGTTTTGGCGCTTCGGCACCTGGTTCCGTCAATCTGGAGAAGTTCGGGTTCTGTGCCGACGAGGTCGAGAAACGAGCTCGCGCTTTGCTCTGAGCGCATCGGCGGTCGCCTCAAAGCTAGAATGATAGAGACAAGATCGAGACACCGATGCAACGAGGCTGAGGAGAGGCTTTTCTGATGTCAGAGAACCCGCTGGTACGGCTGGGAGAGTGCGGTCAGAGCGTTTGGATCGATTTTCTGAGACGACACCTCGTTGCCTCCGGAGAGCTGCAGCGATTGATCTCCGTCGATGGCATCCGGGGAGTGAGCTCCAACCCCAACATCTTCGCAAAAGCCGTCGCCGGCAGCAGTGACTATGACGATTCGCTGGCGCGCCTCGTCGATGAAGGCAGAGGGGTTGGGGAGATCCTCGAGGATCTGGCGATCCAAGATGTGAGCTTGGCGGCCGGTTGCCTTGCGTCGACGTACGACGAGAGTGGCGGCGCCGAGGGCTTCGCCTGTGTGGCTGTCTCACCACACCTGGCCGCCGATACCGAGGCGTTGATTGAAGTGGTGCGGCACCTTGCCGCGGCCATC
>JAUWTE010000184.1 GCA_030609765.1 Acidobacteriota bacterium | reverse complement strand
TAGACGAAGGACTCGCCGGCCCTCATCCGCTCCACCGGGGTGACGTATTGCCAGAGGAGATTGTCCGTCGAAGCAGGATATAGGAATCGCCCGGCGATCAGGCCGAGGCTGCCATAGCCGCCGGCGATACCTACCGCCATCGCGGTACGGGATGCCCCGGTCAGGAACTTGCGCCGATCGGGCTCGGTGACGGACGACTTGTCCTTTTTCGCGTCTGTATCGGCCATAGGCGTATCACCGGTAAACAGGAGCCAACGGTCTGTGTATGGGCCAAAACCTAGCATAAGTAGGTCTGAAGTTCCCGGGAAACGTATGACCTCAGCCATATGCGCATGTGGAGGCACCGGAACAGCGCATTCACGCACGCGGGCAGACCACGGCAACAAGGCTGCAGAGGTCGAGGTGTTGACCCCGAAGCTATCAACGGATCGCGACGCGAGCGGGGGCCGGGGCCGCGACCCGTTCTAGAAGGAGTAGGTGGTCCAGAGCCAGAATTTGAAGGTGTCCGTGGCGAACTCATCGGCGCCGTAGTAGGCACCCTTGAAATTGAACCCTTGCTTCCAGGGCGCTGTGTAGGTGGCCAGGAAGTCGAATTCAGTTCCGTAGTGGGCGCCACCCGAGTCGGCGCCGAAGTTGTGGAAGATCACAGCCCAGTCCACCGGGCCTCCTGGCCCGCTCGCGCTGACATAGAGATCTCGCAGGCCGCTAGTGGGCGTGTTGAGGAACTTGTCGGCCCAGCCGTTGAACTTGTGGAGGGTCGCTAGCGGCGTCGTGAACCTGCCGTCCTCGGCGTTTCCGCCGAGTACCTCGTAGCCGAGCTTGGCCGTAAACCCCTGGTAGCCCCCTCCCAGCATCAGGTGGAGGTAGCTCGCATCAACGCGCTTGGGATTGTTGCCAAAATCGCGTTGGGCGGCGAATTCGATCTCGTAGAGGATTTTGGGGCCCGAGCTCAGGTCGCGGTCTCCTGCGAGCTCGAAGCCAAAGGTCTTGGTCGACAAGCTGTGGAGATTCACGTTGTCGAAATCGAGAAAATAGCCGTAGAGGCTGATGTCGCCGATACCAGAAACCTCAATGGTGCCATCGAGCACGTGGGTCGTCATCCGCTGCTGGTCACCGGTAACACGGTTCGCCCTGCCGAGGAAGCCGTAGCGTACGGTGGTGTTCTGGAACGAGTTATTGGTCAACCAGATGGCGTCGAACGACTGGTGGTTCTGTCGCCAGGCAACCGCACCCACGTAGCGCTGGTCACGGAGGTTGATCTCCTGCCGTCCGCCACCGATCGATGTGTCGTGTCCGCGGTAGCGCAGGTAGGCTTGGTTCATCTCGGTGCCGGCGGGGTCGGCAACTACCGGCCGATCAGTGACACCGTTGTCATTGCGATCGCGGCCGGCGTTGTTGTATCGGTCGGGGCCTAGCACCGCCACGTTTTCCGCTTCAAGGAATAGATCGAACCCACGGAAGGAGGCGGTTCGATAGTTCAGGACCGTCCTTAAAGTCGAGGCGTAGGCGTTGAGATCAAAGTCGTCCTGATCGACGACCTCGTACCGATACCGGAAGTCGACGTTGAAATCGCCCTCTTTCAGCGCCCTCACGAGCTTTTCGCCTACGGTCTCCTCTGTCTCTGCCTCCTCTTGAAGGCTTCCAGGAAGATCCTCCTCGGTAGCGTTCGAGGAAGGCGGGATCGCCTGTGCTAGCACTGGCTCTTGCGCCTGGGCTAGCGTGCCCACAAAGAGAATGGAGAACAAGATCGTTGTGCCTATCGCACCTCGACGCCAGGAGCTCACAAATCTGCAAATCGCCATCGGGACTACCTTCCGAAGATTTGGCCCGCGCGTGAGATTGGGCCGGTTCAGCAAGTCGAGAATCGCCAACAGGGAACGCATTCAATTCTATTATCAAATACTCGGCAGTCTACCTGCACCGCAAATCTGCGGTGCAGCAGCCTTCCCATATGATCTTCATCACCCGCCGAGACGATTTGTCGGCGTCGGAAAGAACCTCTGCGAGCGCATCGACGTCTGTTTCACACGCTCGAATCACTCCGCTCGCAACGCGATGATCGGATTGACACGGCTGGCCCTGCGGGACGGCACGTAGGCTGCCAGCATCGCCACGACGCACAGGACAAGCGGCACGGCCAGGAACGTGAGCAGATCGAAGGGGCTGACGCCGAAGAGCAATCGGCTCATGAGCACCGCGAGAAGAAACGAAAGCACGAGTCCTATCACGCTGCCGTAGGCCACCAACTTCATGCCGCTCGCCGTCAGCATGCGGACGACCGAGCCGGCATCGGCCCCCAGTGATATGCGGATTCCGACTTCACGCGTCCGCTGGGACACGGAGTAGCTGACGATCCCATACAGACCGATCATTGCCAGGGTGAGTGCCAGCCCGGCGAAGGCCGTCAGTACGAGGGCGCCCAGGCGGGCCGCCAGCAGCATCGAGCCGATGTGGCGAGACATTGTCTTGCTCTCGAAGATCATCAGCTCGGGATCGAGCTCGCGAGCTACCCGCAGCATGTCGCGGGCGGTCGTCTCGGCATCCACGGAGGTCCGTGCCACCAGGGTCACGGCGGCCGAGTAGTCCTGGCTGTAGGGCAAGTAGACGAACGGTCGCGGAGCTTCGCCCAGCGTCCTCACCTTGGCATCACTGGCGATGCCGACAATGCGCAAATCGGTGCCGTTCGTCTGCCTGATGACGCGTCCAATCGCGTCTTCTTCAGGCCAGAACTGGCGCACCAGGGCATCACTGACGATGGCCACGGAATCGGATTCGGGGGTATCAAGGTTGCTGAAATTGCGCCCCCGCAAAATGCGCACGCCGGCCGCCTCGAAGAATTCGGCATCCACGGTGGTTCGGTCAGCTACGTGCCCATTTCTGCCTGAAGGAGTCTCGACACCATCGATGTTGAACTCGATCCATTGAGTATTGAGTGAGGTGAGATGAAGGTTGTCTACGATGCCCACGGCATCGACTCCCGGCAGCTGCCGCGTCCTCTCGACCAGCCTTTGCATGAACAGACGGCCTTCTTCCTCGGCGTATCGATTCGACGGAACGACCACACTGAGAAGCCCCGCCGGATCCCGGCCAAAGCCGGGATCCACGGCCTGGGTCGCCTGAAGACTGCGCAAGAAAAGGCCCGCGGCGACCAGCAGTACGAGTGACAACGCCACCTGCGCCACCACCAGGGAGTTGCGCAGCGTCACCCGGCCCGGTCGCGTGCCGCTTGTGCTCCCCTCTTTGAGCTCG
This sequence comes from Acidobacteriota bacterium, assembly GCA_030609765.1. GTDB lineage: Bacteria > Acidobacteriota > UBA890 > UBA890 > UBA890 > CALAKE01. Next base: position 3,328 of record JAUWTE010000184.1, on the reverse strand, counting down.
GCCGCAACGTTGGTCTTGGTCGCCCGCAGCGCCGGAATCAATCCGAACAGCACTCCCGCACCCAGCGATACGAGCACGCTGAAGGTCAAGACCGCAGCGTCGAGGCCGAGATCGAGCGATATGGGAATGGGGATCGGAAGGTCGGCCGATAGCAGCAATCGCAGGAACCATACGCTGAGCGCGACGCCCGCGGCCCCGCCAAGCGCCCCCAAAAGGGCCGACTCGGTAACGAGCTGACCAATCAAGGATCGTCGCGTCGCCCCGAGGGCCAGTCGCACCGCGATCTCCTTCTTGCGGTCCAATGCTCGGGCCAGCAGAAAGCTCGCCAGGTTGGCGCAGGCAACCAGCAGCACCAACCCGACCACCACCATGAAGACTCCGGCGGCTGGCACCAGGAACCGGTCGATGGGCGGAAACAGGACGACCTCGGACGAAGGCAGGACGAGGAACTGGTCGACCTCTCGCCAGGAATCCGGATAATCGGCCCGCAGGCTCGAGGCCAGACCCGCCATGGTCACGCGAGCCTGTTCCAGAGAGGCGCTTGGCCGCAAACGTCCTTTCACGAACACCCAATGGTCCCCGCGAGCCTCCAGCCGGTCGTAGCCCATCTGTTGGAGCTCGTTGGCCATCATGATGGGCGTGTAGATCTCTGGGACGAAGCCTCTCATGTTGCCCGAAAAGGTCTCCGGCACGACGCCGATGATGGTGTAGGCGATGCCGTTGATGCGGAGCTCCTGGCCAACCACCGCGGGCGAGCCCCCATAGGCGTCCCGCCAGTACTCGTGGCCGAGCACCACCACAGCATGCGCACCAGGAGCCACATCGTCCTCCGGTCCGAACAGCCGGCCGATTCCAGGCTCGATGCCCAGTAGCGAGAAGTAATTCCCCGTGACCATCTCTGTCGTGAGAATCTCGACACCGTCTTCGGAATCGACCGAGATGAACGTGTAGCCCGAGCCGGCCACTGCGTTGAAGGCCTCGGCATTCAGGTCGCGGAGGTCTCTGAAGTCGGGGTAAGAGAAGATGTTGTAGCTGAACTCCGGCATCGAAATATAGATCTCGACCAGCTCCTCAGGGGCCGTGAAGGGTGGATCTCTGAGGAGCACGGCGTTCACCAAACTGAAGATCGCCGTGTTGGCGCCGATTCCCAGTGCCAGGGAGAGGATCGCGGTAGTAGCGAATCCGGGGCTCTGGGCCAGGCGCCGAACCGCGTAGCGCAGATCGCGCCACAGCCCCCAAGCCAACTCACTGATACGCTCGCCGGCAGACAGCCTCGAGACCGGCTGTGGACGGGCCCCAATTCGTGAGCCGCTCGACGGCGGGCTCGGCTCGCCCTTCGTCTTCGCAATCATGCGCGCGGCGCGCCGCTCGTCACCAAAGCTCTCGATCAGCTCGTCCGGCGCGTGACCAGCCGCCAGCCCGTCTTCGAAGTGGGCCACCAACTCACGGACCACGTCGAGCTGGCGCTCTCCCTCGAGACCGCTCTGATCGGCTATGGCCGCGATTCACTCTCGCACGTCCGCCGGTAAACCCGAGGCGGCGAGGAGTTTCTTGGCATCTTCGGTCATCTCGTTCAGCTCCTGTTTCTCAACCTTCGCTGGGAGGGTGTCCGGCCAACCCGAGCTCCTCCATCGCGCCGACCAGAGCAAGCCATTGGCGCTGGCGCGACAGAAGCCATGCCCGACCCTTCGAGGTCAGGCCGTAGTACTTCCGTCGACGGCCCGACTCCGACTCGGCCCATTTGCCACGAATCAAACCTTTGGCCTCGAGGTTATAAAGCAGCGGGTAGAGGGTCGATTGCCCCATGGCCAGCACCCCGCCCGTCTCCGCGGAGAGAGCCTCGACTAGCTCATAGCCGTACATCTCCCGCCGCTCGAGCAGCCGTGTCACGGCGATCGGCCCGGCCCCCCTCATCAGCTCTCGTTCGATCCTCATCCACCTCTCCCTGGTTACATGTTCACACATACTATGTGTGACAAGGTATAGATACGAGTGACCTGCCGCTAGGTTTCACTCCAGGGTTTTTTGCTGTCGGATTTCCGCAACTACGACCGAGCTCCCGCCAGCGAACAGGTCCGAGTTGCCTGGCTCAGGATCCGAGGTCGCGCACCTCGTAGTGCGGCGAGCCCGAGACCGAACCGAGAAGCAACAGGCGACCGCCGTCGGTGGCGGCGCTCGTCGCCCACTGTGGCAGATCGTCGGCAACCGTCTTCCAGGACACCCCGTCAGCCTTGATCAACCTGCTGGTCGGTCGGCCGGGCACCAGATACATCGGGCTCCCGGCTTCGACGCCTACGACGAGGCGGGGCGGCTTCTGGATCGACCAGTGCTCGGAGTCCTCGAGCACAATGCCGAAGTCGTCGCCCGGTCCAGTGGCCGAGAGAAGGCGCCGCTTACCTGTGGACGCTTCATTCCACAGCACCGCCCCTCCGACCTGAATGGGACCCGCCATCGGACAAGCGTTGAGCTTCCACATCGGCGGCCCCAGCCGCTCGGGGGCGCCGAAATCCCCACTCGTGCTACCGCGCACGCGAAATATGTCTCGGTACCCGTCCGTGGTCGTATTGCGAAAAACAATAGCGATCTCACCGGTATCGTTCACCTCGATCTGCAATCGACAGCAACCGCAGATCGATGCCTCCTGAGCAGCAGTGAGATTCGCTTCGATAACTGCACCGTCACGCACTGTGGCGTAGTAGAGGTCGGCCGGCTCCTCGGCACCGCCGGCAAAACGGGAGTCGATCCAGGCTGCGTGCAACACGCCCGCGGCGTCGAAGGCAATGGTGGGAAAGCCTCGGTACGCCTCGGTCGTGTCCTGATTGAGCTTCACGGATGGATTGAACGACCGACCGGAGGTTGTGCTGATCGCAGCGAAGATTTCCCCGCTCATTGTTCCCCAGGCCAAGGCGACGCGTTCGCCCGGGCCCACCGCCAAGGCGGCACGCGCCTCGTCGAGATCGAAGCTCTCGACTGAACCCGGCACGTCGTTGACCCGCACCGCGGTCGAAAACGTACCGTCGGCCGAACCCCGGGCGAGATACAGATCAGAGCCGTCATCGCCGTGCTCGCGCCAAGCGACGAAGAGCTCGCCATCGGCAGTCACGGCGAACTGCGGCTGAAAGACACTGGGGCGGGCAGCCAGGAAGTCGAGCTCCATCATCTGAGTAGGCGGCTCCGCGGCACAGGCGACCAGCGTGGCGAGTCCCACGATCAGGCATGCGAAGAGGGGACGGCGGAGGTTACGGAGAAGGTGATAGGGAAGGAGGTAGGGAAGGTGGCGGCTTGAAGCGTTGTTCATGGCAGAGATGCTCGCGTTCTTCTTCGTGGG
>JAUWTE010000346.1 GCA_030609765.1 Acidobacteriota bacterium | reverse complement strand
TTGACGATTTCAACGAAGGTGACTTCCTTGGCTTCTTCGTTGATCTCGGGCCCCACGACACGCGCCACCAATCGTTCACCGTGGAAGTTGCTCCACTGGTAGATGGCATCGTCGTCGCGGGTGGCCAAGGGAATCGTGGGAAGATCGCGGAGCCGGTTTTCTCGAGTGACCTGCTCCGCCTCATGAGCTTTCTTGAGAATTGACATTTTCCACCGCATGTAAAGCCAGCCAGCCACAATCAGGGCCAGCAGGATAATGATGAACCACACGAACACGGGCATGTTCTAGCCTTCAGACTGAATGATGCTGTTCTTCACGAGCGACCAGTTGAATGTTGATGCCTCATTGGATAATGGACGACCGGTCGACTGCAACCCCATGAATGAGAGTCAAAATACACTCTTCGGGCCGGATTTCAACCGCTTGGCTGGCAGCCGGAGGAGTACGCGGCAGATTGCGTGCGGGTGCATGCGTGTGTGTTTCGAGGCGATGCAGACTACTTTGAAGCTGAGAATACCGGTGTGCGACAATCCGTTCTCTGGGCTCCCGGTGCTTCACCGAGGAGGAGACCTTTGCTGATTCCCAAGCCTATCGGGGGAGCCATTCGCGGCTCATTGCGGGCTATTACGGACCGCTATGCGCCGCTGCAGGTGCAGCTCGTCGTTACCCGTAGGTGCAACCTCTCCTGTGGCTACTGCAACGAATACGACGACTTCTCACCACCGACTCCCTACGAGGATCTGCGGCAATATGTCGACCACCTGGCCGAATTGGGTACCGTTGTCCTTACCCTCACGGGCGGCGAACCCTTGCTCAACCCCCGGCTCGACGACGTCTGCGGCTATGCCGTATCCAAGGGCATCGTTGTTACCGCAATCACCAATGGCTATCCGGTTAACAAGACGTGGATCGAGCGCCTCAATGACGCGAAGCTCACCCTGCTGCAGGTGTCGGTCGACAATTTGGAGCCCAACGACCTCTCACAGAAATCTTGGTCGCGCCTGAAGAAGAAGCTCGAGCTGCTGCGAGACCATGCGAACTTCAGCATCAACGTAAACGCAGTGCTGGGCTCCTGCACCGTCGACGAGACTCGGACGCTGGTCAAGGAGGTGCGCGAGATGGGCTTCTACCAGACCGTGGGTTTGATGCACGACGGCAAGGGGAAGATTGTCTCTGGTCTGGTAAGTGACGATGCGCTTCCTGCATTCCACAAAGAGATCACCATGATGTCGAGAAAGAGCGTGTTCCACTACTTCGGCGAGGGTTGGGAAACCCGGATGCTGGCGCAGGGAACAGCGCCGTGGAAGTGTCGCGCCGGAGCCCGCTACCTGTATGTCGACGAAGACGGGATCGTCTCGACCTGCAGCCAGCGCCGTGGAAAACCGGGCATCCCGCTGCTCGAGTACGAGCGGGAGCACCTCGTCTACGAATGGCACCTGCCGAAAGGTTGTGACCAGCGCTGTACTATTGGTTGCGTTCGCAGAGCTTCGTCGATCGACGAGTGGCGATCGCAAGATGGAGAACCGTGGGACAATATCCCACCAGGCGGTCGACCGAATGGCGGGCGGCCTCAGGATAACGAGGCAGAACCCGATCGTAGGCTCATCTCGATTTCGGTCGGCGAGGACGAATTCTAATACCCGACAGGGGCCGGTCTTATCGATTCATCGATCCCTGGACGATTCACGACGTTTCACTGACAGCCCCGCGGAACGCATGCTTCGCGGGAATTAGGCAGACCTTCATTTATCATGAGCAACAGCGAACAGAGTTCATTGACGGGATTTCTATTTGGCCATGACCAGCAGGCATGGCTCGCGACCCTGGAGACGCTGTCTCCCTCAATCCACGAGGTCGACCGCGATGCCACCCGCATCTGGTTTGCCTTCTGGCCGCTTTGGCTGGCGGACGTCCTGCAGGAAGCAGACTCGATCGAGAAGCTGGCGGGAATGCTCGACCTGAAAGGTGATTTCCGCCTCGGAGATCAGATCGATAGCTCCCATGCCTTCCTGTACGGCCATCGATTCTGGCCTCAGATCAAGGCCGCCGTGGTCAAGCGTGATGCCAGAGGAGCCAAGGAAGAGAACCTCGAACTGGCGGCGCTGGTCGAACAGATAGCTGCTGACGCGGCGGGGTCAGGTGGCGGCAACGCGTCACTGCTTCTGGGTATCAGCGCGGTAGCCCTGATGACCCTGAGGCAGGTGGGGTCCGGGGCATTCGCCTCTTCCCCGGGCGCGGTGCATCTGAGCGCTTCGGCGGCGCGCCGCACGCCGTCCCAGATTATCGCCGCGCGTTCCAAGAACGACGGCGCTGGGTTGGCCGCCCTGTTCAAGGGAATTCGGCGGGAGTACACGATTACTTTCGATGAGAGCGTCAGATCTGCGAAGTTCAAGCTCATTGGCGGGCTCGAAATCACGACTGCCTCGATGATCGATCCGCGCGACCACGGCGAGTATATCGACTCCCGTTGCAGGCCTGGTGACGGCCCCATCCCGACGGAGTGCCGATCGGGGGCGTGTGGCACATGCTGGGTGGGTGTGCTGGGTGGTAGCGAGAGGTTGTCTGACGTGGCCCCTCTCGAAGCCCGACGCATGAAGCGATTCGGCTACATCGAGAGCGATGATCCGCGACCGGTTATCCGGCTTGCCTGCAAGGCGAAGGCGTCGGGCAACGTGACCGTCGTGGTGCCGCCATGGAGTGGAGTGTTCGGGAACTACCTGCAGGACAAGGATGCCGGCGTCGGTGGATCAGCGGCAGCCGCGGACGAGGAGCACGCCAGAGATCCTCGGCGGCATTAACCCGCGGCTCTCATGACGCTTCTGCTGCGCGGCGCCTATCATCTGCACCCTTGGCGGCGTAACCAGACCCATCACACCTTCACCACGGCCTGCTAGCCCTGCGGTCGGGCCTGGCCATCCTCGAGAGCCCGATGCACGTGGATGACGCGCTGAACGGTCGTCAGCCAGCTCAGGATGGCCAGCATCCACATGCCCGCTCCGAGCCTGCCGAAAAAGAGCGCCAGCAAAAGCAGAACCATGCGTTCCCCACGCTCGGCGAAGCCCACCTTGCAGTCGAGGACCGTGTTCTCCGCCCGCGCCCGCGTGTAGGAGACCATCAACGCTCCGCCGAGGGCAACGATGGTGAGGAACTCGTAGAACGGGGCGTGGATGCGATGAAAATAGCCGACGGCACCGAAATAGATGAAGGTGTCGGAGACGCGGTCGGTTACCGAGTCGAGGACCGCGCCGAATGGCGTCATGAGGCCACGCGCCCTGGCCACGGCGCCATCGATAATGTCGAAGAAGCCGGCAAGGAAGATCCACAAGCCCGCCTGGACGAGATCGCCCTCGGCCAGTCTCCACGCCGCCAGGCCAGTCGGCACCAGCGAGGCCATGGTCAGGACGTTGGGGGGAATCTTGAGGGCTACAAAGACCGAGGCAACAACGCCCTTGGCCGCCAGGACTCCAGTTCTGATCGCACCGCTGATCATGGAAGCGACATCTCACGGACAACGTCAATCAACCTGGAGGAAACCATCGCTGACGCGTATAAGGAGATATGGTTGTGATGGTTTCCGCAGCAGGGCAGGGGACCTTGGCCTGAGGCCATTTCCCCTGTACGCTCGCGACCCAACTGACCCCGAAGGGTCGAGCCCAGGTCCAGGCGGAAGAATAGGTGTGGGCCTCGTCACCTGTCAAGAAAAGCAGCCGTCGGGAACGAGGCCGAATCAGCGGCACGAGAACTGATGAGCAAGAACAACGTACGAGGGACCACCGTAATCTTCAATCCGGCGGCGGGTGCCGGTAAGGCCGGCCGTCATAGGTTGCTCCTCGAACAGAGTTTCAAACGGTGGTCCGCGAAGCCGAGAATCGTCGAGACTGAGCGGCCCGGACATGCCACCGAGCTGGCCCGCGAGGCAGCGAGCCGCGGGGACGGCCTTGTGATCGCGGCTGGGGGCGATGGCACGGCGCACGAGGCCATACAAGGTCTATTGGATCATGGGGGGGCGCCTGGGGCAGGGGAGACAGTCGAGCCCATAGGGATGGCCGACCTGGGGGGGGTCTCCGATCTGCCGGTGTTCGCCTACCTGCCCTTGGGCACGGGATGCGACTTTGCCATTGCTCTGAACCTGACTCGCGATATCGCCAAGTTGGCCGCGCAACTCGAGCATGGTGAGGATGTCCGCATCGACGTGGGCGTTGCCGAGCTATCTAGCCCTGATGGGAAGACAACCCGCTACTTCATCAATGCGGCGAACATAGGTCTCGGGCCGCAGGTTGCAGATCATGTGCGCAGAAGCCTCTGGCTGCGCCGGTGGGGGAAGCTCGCCTATGTGTTTGCCACCCTGATCGCCTTGCCTGGAGCGCGCCCGCGGCCGCTCATCTGGCGTACCGATGAGGGCCTCGAAGGCGATAGACCCGTCTTTCACCTCTCGGCCTGCAACGGCCCGACCTTCGGTGGGGGCCTGA
>JAUWTE010000302.1 GCA_030609765.1 Acidobacteriota bacterium | reverse complement strand
GGGAAATGCAGGCGAGAATCCCCATCGCAAACAGGAGGCAGGTCGGATGTCGAAGAAATTGGGACTTTTGGCAGGCATGGCTATCTTTGCACTGCTCGTCGGCTCAGTAGCTGTGGCGGAGCAGGATGCCGAAGTTGCGGGCGGCTGGAACCTCACCTTCACTGTCCCCACGCGTGATGGCAGCAGGACGATCGAGGGAACGTTGACCTTCGAGGTCGACGGCCAGGACCTAGAGGGAACTTTCATGCGGGCTGGTGGCGACACCGCCTCTGAGGTCACGGGCAAGATCGAGGGATCCTCGATCAACTTCTCGCTGGCAGGGATGGGTGGTCGTCCCGGTGGCGGTGGACGTCCCGGCGGCGGCCAAGGGGGGGGGAGGCAGCTCACCTTTGAAGGCACGGTCGAGGGCGACGCCATGTCGGGCGAGTTCAATATGGGCGACCGGGGCTCGGGCGACTGGTCGGCGAAAAGAGACAGCTAGGACAGCCCTTCACGAAGGGCAGCCAGAACGCGCTCGGGGGTCATCGGGATGGCACGGAAGCGCACGCCGATGGCGTTGTAGACCGCGTTGCAGATGGCGGCCAGCGTGGCGGGCAGGGGCATCTCACCGCAACCACGTGGCGCTCCCGGGTGTTGGTTGTCCAGGAATGCGACCTCGATCGGCGGCGTATCCGAGAAACGCGGGATACGGTAGGAGGAAAAGCCCGTCGTGTGGCAACTGTGACCGTCGAGCTGCACCTCCTCGAGGAGCGCGTATCCGAGCCCCCAGAGCATCGCGCCTCGGATGCCCATCCTCGCCGTGTTGCGGTTGATGACCACGCCGATATCGTAGGCACCGCATAGCCGCACTACCTTGATCTCCCCACTCGCCCGGTCGACGCTCACCTCTGCGCCCACAACGCCGAGCTGGCGTCCCCCGTGGTTGATGATGCCGAATCCGACGCCGTGGTCATCGGGAGGCTGATACTTGCCGTACCGCATCATCTCAGCACAGGAATCGATGAGAGGGCTGAAGGCTCGTAGCAATACGTTGCGTTTGCGGAAGACCAGTGGGTCCATCCCTATCGCCTCCGCCACCATGTCAGTGTGGCTCTCCACGGCGAAACAGGTTTGCACGTAGCTCGTGCCTCGCATCGTTCCATGCTTGAATGGCATCTTGGCGGCATGGCGCAGAGTCAGGACCTCAGGAATGTTGTAGAGCTCCTCGGTTCCGTGGCCTTCGTCCTGGAAGATGTCCATCTTGCGAGCCAACAAGCGACCGTCGGGCGTCAGGCCGCTGGAGATGTCGATGACCACCGATTCCTTGTATCGATTGCGGTGCTGCACCTCTTCCTTGCGGCTGTAGACGTACTTCACGGGCGTGCCGCTCATCTCCGCGAGATTAGCGGCCTCCGAAGCGACAATGTGTCCGGCTTTGGCACCAAAGCCACCCCCCATGGGCAACCCGACTACGTGCACCTCCGACTCGGGCTGATGCATTGCCACCGCTGTGTTGTAGCGCGCCAAGAACGGGCTCTGGCTCCCCACCCATACCGTCGTCCGGCCGGGCTCCACCTTGGCCACCGCCGTGTCGGTTTGCATCGGGAACTGACTCCCGTATTGCGTGATGTAGCTCTCGCTGACAACGAGGCCGCTGCGGCGGAGGCCGGCGTCGACGTCGCCTTTCCGGTCCATCACCTGCTTCAGAACCGCCCCCGAGCGAATTTCACGCTCGTTGTCCAACTCGACGGGCCGATCCGGCACCTCCCACTCGGCTTCGACGGTGGCAAGCGCCTTTTGCACCGAACTATAGGTTCTGCCAATGGCCGCGACGGTCCACCACTTGCGTCGCACATCGACGATGTCGGGGACCTTTCTCGCCTTGTTCAGCTTCTTGTCCAGGAGGCGGGTCATGTGGTGATGGTACGGAGGAATGAGCAGCCCCCCGTAGAGGCACCCCTCGACCGTCAGATCGCCGGTGAACTGGAGCGTCCCGGTAACGATCGCTTCAGCGTGTACGCTGAGCGTGCCCTTGTCGATGTACGCGGGCGGGCGGACGGATGAGTCGTCGGCAGCTAGGTTCATCCGTCGCACCTGACCGTTGGCCAGGTCGCCAATTCCAATGCGCTGAGCGGAATCGCTCCTGCTGACGATCTCCCCTGCGCGGTACTCGAGATCCTCGCTCGGCAGCCCTGTAGCCTCGGCCGCGAGCAAGACGAGGTCCTTCTTGATCTCGTGGCATGCCCGCCAGAAGTTCCAGGCAAAGTAGTGCGTCGCGGCGCTGCCGGTCGTCGGGCCATCTTCCGGACAGAGCTCCGTATCGCCCAGGACTACCCTGATACGCTCATCGGGAAGCTCGAGCGCCTGGCTGAGGAGGTTGTACATGACGGTGGTCAGGCCCTGCCCCATTTCCGTTCGTGCGGTGAAGGCGGAAACCGTGCCGTCGGAGGAGATGAGCAGCCAGTCGCGGTGGTCAACCCCAGGATAATTGGGACGACCATCCTGCCTCTCCTTCTTCTCGGGGGCCGGAAAGTTCGCGTAATCGATGGTCTCGGTTCGTGAGCAGCCCACCTGGAAGGCATAGGCCAGTGTGGCCCCTCCCAATCCTGCCAGACCATCCCGCCGCGTCGGGCTCATCTAGTTATCCTCCTCATCGGATGAGCCGGCGAGTGATTCGATGGCGACCAGAACGTTCGGGTAGGTCGCGCAGCGGCAGAGGTGGTGGTCCATGGCGGCTATGATCTGGTCGCGTGTGGGGTGTGGGTTCGAACGCAGCAGAGCGGTAGCGGCGATGATCATCCCGGGTGTGCAGTATCCACACCCGAAGGCGGTGTAGTCCATGAAGGCCTTCTGAACAGGAGAGAGCTCGCCGGGCTTTCCCAGGCCCTCGATCGTGACGATCTCTTCTCCCCCCGCCACGTCTTCAACCGAAACCTGGCAGGACGGGTATTCATCACCGTCGATCAGTACCGAGCAGGCCCCGCACTCGCCTTCCCCGCACGCGAACTTGGTACCGGTCAACCCGAGAAAATCCCTGAGCACCCAGAGGAGAGGCTCGTCGGGCTCGGCCTCCACCTGGCGGCGCTGGCCATTCACGTTGAGGCTGTACCTGTTCTTGGCCAACCTGTTGCTCCAGTGAGCTCGGGGGGTGGGGAGGAGGAATCCTACCCTCAAATCTTACCTTCGGCGACCAGCGGGGATGGCGCACCCATGATCACTCAGAAGCCTGCGCCTGGCTCCACCGTCAGCATCGGTCCACCAGCCCGCATCCCCCTCTATCCTGCCACAGTGGAAGTACCTCGGACAGCATCGCGGCGCGCCCAAAGATCTCATCTCGAGCTCAGGTAGATGCAGAACACCTTCAAACCCAGATCCCGCGAATCCTCCGAGCCCAGCTCCACCTCTGCCGGAACCACGGTGGCATCAACCTCGATTCTGATCTCCAGGGCAGCCTCGCTTCCCAGCATCTCGACACTGAGCGGGATACGCTCCACGAAGCGCGAACCCTCCGAGACCAACAGATCCGCGATCTCGGCGCCACCCAAGAAGACCCGCACACGCTGCGGCCCTCCGAGCCAGGCAACCGGGCTACTCGCCTCGAGGTGAAGCACCGCATCACGTCCAGGATTCCTGAAGACCACTGCCGCGGTCTCGGTGGTCCAGTGCCCAAGGTCACGGCCCGAACCCTCTCGCTCGAGGGGGTGCCAGCCATCACCTGCGACCGGGGTGCCGTCGTAGTCACCCTCACCGGTGCGCAAGCGGTGCGCCAGCACCTCGGTCTCCCAGCGCCCCTGTGAACGTACGGCCACCCTACCGAATTCGTCTTCGTAGAGGCCGAGGATCACATCGACGTACTCATACTTGTCCGGCACCGGGAAACGAAACCACCTTCGATACTCGACCGATTCTCCCTCCCGCCACTGGCTCGTGGGCACGGGCGGAGAGTGATCATCCTGCGCGACAACCTGGCCGTCGGGATCGAGAAAATGAACGAACGCGAGATAGTCGCCGGGCTCCTCGGGCAGGGACTCGCCTGGGATCCACCTATAGACGATCTGAAACGGCTCACCCCATTCAACGCTGTCAGGCATTTCCACCGAAGGCGTCACGTCGAATGCCCGCTCCGGCTCGCCCATGAAACAAGCAACCGCCTGAGTCGAAACCGCCAGCAGGATCGCCAGAAAATAGCGCGATCGTCGCCTATTGCACATACCCTAGGGCCCTCAGCCGTCGCAGGACTTCTTCTGGGGGAGCCACCTCTTCCGACTCATCAAGCCCCCGCATCAACAGAAACTCAGCAAGCCGCAGCTCCAGTCCCTTTCGCACGACATCGTACCTGTCAGCAACATCCTCCCGCTCCTGTGGGTCGGCTGCCAGGTCGAAGAGCCGCCCATCATAGAGCTTCCAGCGATCAGTACGCACGGCATACGAAGGGCGGAGGTTCCCACGCTCACTGATGGCAAATAACTGTTCCTTGTTCCTGCGTGTGATCACGTCGCTCAGGCTAGCGCCCTCGAACGACGGTGGCCTCGCGATTCCCAAGACGTCCGTGATTGGGGGAGGGATGTCGATAATACGCACCTGCGAATTCACGGAGACCGAGGCAAACGATCGGCGCGGGAACTTGATGATCAATGGAACCTTGATGATCTCGTCGTAGAGGGCTTGAGCGTGCCCGCCTACCGTGCCGTGCTCCCCGAATTCCTCTCCATGATCGGCGGTCAGAACGATCATGAGGTCATCGTACTCGTCGGCCTCCCGTAGGTACTGAACAAGCCCCCCGAACGCTTTGTCGACACTCATGATCTCCGCGTCGTAG
>JAUWTE010000348.1 GCA_030609765.1 Acidobacteriota bacterium | reverse complement strand
CTTTCGGTGGGCGTCGACTCACTGGAACGGTCGTTGCCATGTCTCCAACCTTGCCGGATGGCGTTGCAGATTCGCAGGTCCGGCCACTCCTGGATTGCCTCGATCCACAACCCCTTCTTTCTACCGTTCACCTGGCGCTTGCCGGCTGGATGGCGGAGACGACGATGTCGAGCTGGGGAGAAGCGATCAGAACCTCTCTCCCCTCTGGGCTCGAGTCAGTGGGCCGGCGTCGCGTTACCCTGACCCCAGAGGGAGTAGCACGGGCTGAACAGGGAGGGGAAGAGGCTGCGCAGAGCTACGAGCCCCCTCCTGGGGAGCTGCCGTTGGGGCCCCCGGCGTTTGCGACCAGCGACAGGGCGCGCCTGCTCGAGAGGCTCGTTGAACAGCGGGGGAGGGGACTCAAGCTCTCGGAGATTGCCAAGTACCTCGATGGCGACTCCGTTTGTGCACTCGCTTACGGCTTGGCGGCGGAAGGACTCGTGCGGGTCGAGGACGAGTGGTCGGAAGGCATCGGGGGACGCTGGCAGCAGGCGCTACGCCCTGCCGACGGAATTTCGCTGGAGGAAGCGCTGGCGGCCACGTCCCGCGCCCCGGCGCAACGACGACTCGTTTCTGTACTGTGGGATCACGACTCGGGTTTGGCCCGAACGATTGCGACGCAAGCCGCCGACTGCACCCCACAGGTGGTTCGAGCTGTGATCGAGAAGGGACTCATCGCTACGTATCGTGTGGCGGCTGAGGATACGTCCGCGCCCGCTTGGACGGGCGATGCGGACGGTGCGGGGACCTTCAATCTCACATCGGCACAGCGAGCGGCGCTGGAGCAGATCGAGGCGGCGCTCGCGAGTGGCTCCTCACGACCCTTGGTGTTGCACGGGGTCACAGGGAGTGGCAAGACCGAGGTCTACCTGCGCGCCGCCCTCAGCGTCATCGAGAAGGGGCGCTCGGCCATTCTCATGGTTCCGGAAATCGGCCTGACACCGCTGCTCGAGCATCGTGCCCGGGCCGTCCTTGGCGACCGGGTCGTGGTGATGCACTCCGGCATGGCGAAAGGACAGCGTGTTGAGGCTTGGTGGAGGGCCCGTCGAGGCAAGGTGCCCGTAGTAATCGGGCCTCGTTCCGCGGTTTTCGCGCCACTGCCTGATGTCGGCCTGATCGTTCTCGACGAGGAGCAGGACGGGGCCTACAAACAGGACGAAAGCCCTCGCTATCACGGTCGCCAGGTAGCATTGCGCCGCGCCGAGTTGGAAGGCTCGGTGGCGGTGTTGGGCTCAGCCACTCCTGCGGTCGAGACCTTTCACGCGGCACGTTCGGGCAACTACGGGTATCTCGAGCTGCCTGAGCGGGTAGCATCGCGTCCTTTGCCCGAAGTGCGTGTCGTGGATATGCGCGAGAGCTTCAAGAGCTCGGGAAGAACTTTGCTGTCGGAGGAGCTCGAGGATGCGATCGCCGAGCGCGTTGAGCGTGGCGAACAGTCCCTGCTGTTACTGAACCGCCGCGGCTTCGCTGCCTCGCTTCTGTGCAGAGTGTGCGGCGAGCGCGTGCCTTGTCCGGATTGCGCGGTCAGCCTCACGGTGCACCGGCAGAGACGGTCGCTGGTGTGCCACTACTGTGACCACCGCCAGCCAATTCCTGCAGCCTGTCCCCACTGCGGAGCGGACCAGCTCCATGAGATGGGGCACGGGACCCAGCAACTACAGCAGGCAATCGAAACACTATTTCCCGCCGCGCGGTGCCAGCGGTTCGACGCGGACGAAACTCGCAGGCGCGGCGCGCACGGCAGAATCCTGTCAGCCTTCTCGCGTGGCGAGCTCGACATTCTCGTCGGCACTCAAATGCTGGCAAAAGGCCACGATTTCCCCGGCGTAACGCTGGTGGGTATCGTGGGCGCCGATGACGCCCTGGGCCTTCCGGACTTCCGCGCCGCCGAGCGCACGTTCCAGCTACTCACCCAGATGGCAGGAAGGGCAGGACGCGGTGATCTGGCGGGGACAGTGGTCCTGCAGGCCTACAAGCCGGACCATTACGCCATCCGCGCTGCCATGGCGCAGGACTACGAGAGCTTCTATTCAGAAGAAATCGAGTTCCGGCGCCGCCTGGGCTATCCGCCCTACACGGCGCTGATCGCGTGTGTGTGCCGGGGCAAGAGCCTGCCGGCATTGAAGGAGGAGGCGGACTGGCTGGCGGCGGCTGTGCGCAAGGCGGGTGGGCAAGACGTTCGCGTATTCGGCCCCGCATCACCTGTGCTGGCACGGCTGCGGGGCTTCCACAGGATGCAGGTTCTCATCAGAGGCGAAAGCGCGGAGCTCGTGCGCGAGGTCCTCAGCGTCGCTCTGGGGTGTTGTGAGGCGGATGGCCGCATGCCACGCGACTTGAGAATCGATGTCGACCCCCTGAACCTAATGTGAGCAACTGACCACACCGAGAGGAGACCCGTTCGATGTCCCGATTCTGGATACCGCGTCCGACTCTGACCATTTCTCTCTTGTCCCTGTGCATGCTGTGCGTTGGCGACCTCGATGTGGCCACCGCCAGCCCGTTTCGGGGCGCGCTATCACATCAATCGGCTGCTCAGGAAGAAGCCGACTTGGCGAAGACTGAATCGCAGAAGGCTGAGCTGATCGTTGCCCAGGAAGACGAGCTGGCCTACGTGCACGCTATCCGCGAGGAGATCAGGCGCCGCCTCGGGGAGTCGATGGAGAAGGTCGAGCTCGACCTGATCATGGAGGGGTCAGACTTCTCGGGCACCAGGCCGTCGGCGGTGCGCTGGGACGGAGACGGCAGTCGCCTCTGGTTTCGCTGGAAGCGTTGGGACGAGGAGGACCTGAGCACCTTCGAGTACGACCCCGTGTCGGGGACTCTGCGCCAGCTCACCGACGAGGAGGCCGAGTGGGTTCCGGCACAGAACGCGGTCTGGGACCGGGATCGTACGCACGCACTGTGGACGGTGCGCGATTCACTGGTCATGTACGACACGCACGCCAAAGCCACGAGGCCGCTGTTGGAGCGCGTGAACGGTGCCCGTCCAGTGATGCTCACCCCCGACGGGTCGATGGCGGTGATCTCGTACGACGGCACTCTCTTCGCGATTCCGGCGGCGGGATCAGGCCAATTGCCGCTCCTGCGCCAACTCACCGACATTCGTGACGGGCAGCCGCCGAGCGAGGGACCACCGAACGACCAACAGCGCTGGTTGCGGGAACAACAACTGGCGCTCTTCGACGTGCTCCAACGGGCCGAGGAACAGCGCCTGGAACGGCGCGAGGATGCTGAGCGCGGACGAGCCAAGCCCCTCTACCTGGCCGGATGGCGCGCCGCCGGTCTGCAGCCCGACCCAACACTGACCTGGGTGGCGGTGCAGCAGGCAAAGCCTGCCAGTGAGACTAAGACGGCGGACGTTCCGAACTATGTGACGGCGAGTGGCTTCACGGAAGACATCCGAACCCGGACCAAGGTAGGTGACGCGCTGAGCGAGAGTCGTGTCGGAATCCTCGACGTCGCGAGCGGTGGCGTGGCTTGGGCGGATCTCGATCTGGACGAGCGAAAGGTCAGCATCAGTGGAGCCAGATGGAGCCCCGACGGCACCAAGCTCCTCGTCCGCGTGCGATCTCAGGACAACAAAGACCGCTGGTTTGCAGTGCTTACGCCGACGGTCGACGACACCGAGGACTCCCAGGGCGTGAGCGTCGACGTTTCCTTGGTAGCTCACGACCACGACGAGGCGTGGATCGGCTGGTCGGTGGCGAGCGGCTACGGCTGGTTGCCCGACAGCCAGGGAATCTACTTTGTCTCTGAGCGCGAGGGCACGATGCATCTGTACACCGTGCCGGCCGCCGGCGGCGAGCCCGAAGCGCTCACATCAGGCAACTTCGAGCTCTTCAACCCGCGCCTCACGCAAGACAGATCGGCGTTCATCTTCGAGGCTTCGATCCCGAGTCCCTTCGAGGTGCAGGCGTATCGGCTACCGATTGGGGGCGGTGAGCCGGAGCAGCTCACCTCGGGTCTCGGACGAATGGATGTCACGTTGAGCCCTGATGGCACCTGGGTCGCCGGTGTCGGGTCGAAAGGCAACCATCCGTGGGAGTTGTACCTCCGGAGGACCGGCGGATCGGGTACGGGCATCCAGGTTACAGAGTCGGCAAGCCCCGCCTTCGACTCCTATGATTGGATCGACCCCGAGGTCGTTCACTTCACAGCGCGGGATGGCACGGAGGTGCCGGCGCGCCTCTACAAGCCTGCCAGCCCGCATCCGCAGGGTCCGGCCGTGATCTTCGTGCACGGTGCAGGCTACCTTCACAACGTACATCACTACTGGTCGTCGTACTCGCGCGAGTACACCTTCCACCACCTGCTGATGGAGCGCGGTTACACCGTTTTGGACATCGACTACCGCGGATCGGCTGGCTACGGGCGCGACTGGCGTACAGCGATTTATCGCTACATGGGCGACAAGGACCTCAGTGACAAT
>JAUWTE010000098.1 GCA_030609765.1 Acidobacteriota bacterium | reverse complement strand
GGATCGTTCGAGGCCATTCAGGCGAAGCTCGTCACGATGACCAGCGAGGTCCAGGCGGCACGCCATCTGGTGTGGCATGCTTCCGTCCTCAAGAACGCCGGTGACTACGTCAAACTCCAGGCATCCGAGGCCAAGCTGTACAGCAGCGAGATCGCAGTGCGTTGTGCCGAGCAGGCTGTGCAGATCCACGGCGGCTACGGTTTCGTGAAGGACTATGGTGTCGAGAAGTTCTACCGCGACGTCAAACTCTGCACGATTGGCGAGGGAACCTCTGAAATGCAGCGCCTCGTGATCTCGCGAGAGCTCACGCGACGGGGCTGAAGTGGAGCCTGGATCCATGCCGGCCGCTGGTGACCACGGCTCCGGCAATCCTCGCGACGAACAGTGCCGAGAGATCTCCAGCCTCGTCGAGAAGGTGCTGGGCGGGGACCTGCGAGCCCTGGCGCGGTCCATTTCGCTGATCGAGAATGGCTCGGCGGACGTGTCCGAAATCATGCGCTCGGCCGGTGCCACCACCGATCTTGCCCCGATCGTCGGAGTTACGGGCCCGAGCGGGGCGGGCAAGAGCTCCCTTGTCGATGCTCTGGTTGCTGTCTATCGTCGGGCTGGGGTGACAGTTGGAATCCTCGCGGTCGACCCGACGAGTCCGGTCACCGGTGGGGCGCTCCTCGGTGATCGCGTGCGCATGAGTCGCCACTCGGGGGATGCCGGCGTTTTCGTACGTAGCATGGCCACTCGCGGGGCGCTGGGCGGCCTGGCGGCCGCGGCATACGACGCACTCGTTCTCATGACAGCGGCCGGCTTCGACCGGCTCATCGTAGAGACCGTGGGCGTGGGCCAGGACGAGGTCGATGTTGCCGGCGTGGCCGACACCACCTGTGTGGTCCTGACCCCCGGTGCCGGTGACGAAGTGCAAGCCATCAAGGCGGGTATCCTCGAGGTGGGTGATGTGTTCGTCCTCAACAAGGCGGACCTTGCTGGCGCGGAGCAGGCCGAGGCACAGCTACGCGCCTGGGTGTCGGGCGCCAAGGAGGAAGCCTGGACCGCACCCGTGTTGCGTACAGTGGCAACGTCGGAGGAGGGAATCGAGGAGCTCCACGATGCCGTCGAGCGCCATACCTCTTGGTTGCGTTCGAGTGGTGAAGCTTCCAGCAAGCGCCGCGCGCTGGCGCGTCTGCGCCTGCACTCGTTGTTGCGCGACCGTCTTTTTCGCCTGGCTCGTGCCGGTGGCTTCGATCGCGCTCGCGAGGCCGAGCTCGTCGAGGCCATCGCCAATGGTGAGCTCGGAGCACACGGTGCGGTCGAGCGGATCATCGCGGAAATCAGCACTTCGGAGGAGAACTCATGAGCACTCTCCCGGCGGGTGAGATCGACCACGTCGCGATTGCCGTGCATGACCTCGATGAAGCGTGTGCCCGTTATGTGGAGCTCCTGGGGGCCCGCATAGGCCTCCGTGAGGAGGTGGCTGAGCAGGGTGTCGAGGTGGCCTTTCTGCACCTGCCCGGTGAGACGAAGATCGAGCTGATATCCCCAATGGACAAGGCGGGGGCCGTGGCGCGCTTCCTGGAGAAGAGGGGCGAGGGCTTGCACCACGTTTGTGTACGGGTGGCGAATATCGACGCAGCGCTCCAGAGCGTGATCGATGCCGAGGTTCCTCACATCGATTCGCGTCCGCGCATCGGAGCCGGTGGGGCGCGCATCGCGTTCCTCCACCCGCGCGCCTTGGGGGGCGTCCTGTTGGAGCTCAAAGAGGTCGCGCCATAGCAGGCCCTGGCATGGGGGCTGCGAGGCTGCCGCCGACCTGACAGCCGGCTAGCGGGGCTGCTGCGGGATCAACAGAATCACGGTGCCATCGCCATTGACCAGTGCCACTCCCGCCGGTCCGACACCTGGCGAAATGCGCAAATCGCTGCCGCGCGCGGCAGTGTCGCTGGTCAGGCGAGCTCGGGAGACGTAAACGCGCGGCGCTCGGGCGCGCAGCCAGGGACCGTACCTCGGCCCGACGATCACCCAGGGCGCGTAGCCTACCAAGTCGACATACGTTCGGGCAGAGAGCGGCAGGATGTACAGGTGTGACCCATTGCCCGCGTCATAGCCGTGCAACGTGGAGTCCAACGGCGCGACGTAGACGATATTACCGACGACAGCGGGCGCTCCCGGGGCGTCGACGCCGAGATGTCGTTGCCATTTGCGCCTGCCGCTTTGGGCATTGATGGCGGTCAGAAACTGATCATTCCCGGCGATGTACACCACATCGGTCGAAACGGCAGCGGACGACAGGTGGACCTCCATGGTGCTCGTGTAGCGCCAGCGCTCGTTGCCCGATGCCGTGTCGATCGCCATCAGAACGCCGTGCTCGGTGCTGACGTAGGCGGTATCACCGCTGGGATTCGTCACCAGAGCCGTGGCGCCAAGGGCCTCCACGACCCAGCCCTGGCTGTTCTTGTCCACCTGGTAAAGAGCTGCACCATCTGTGAACACGACCGCATTGCCCGCCGCCGCCGCGTGGGTCGGTACCTGTGACATGCGACGCTGGCCGAGAAATGAGCCGTCCTCGACAGCCAGCCACCATATGGCGCCTGCCGTGGCAACGATGAGCTCTTGCCCGGCGACGATCGGTGCTGCTGTGGCCTCCAGCTCTACCTGCCAGCTCTCCGAGCCATCGGTTGCGCGGTGGGCTTCGACATACTCAGCGTAGGCAAGGAATACATGGTCAGCGCCGACGGCAGGCTTGAATAGGGGAACGCGTGGGATGCCATCCTCGTCGAGCGAAGAAGTCTGCCAGGCAGCAATGAGCGGTGGCGGCAGGATATCGTCCTCGTCCACGCTTGTGGGAATGGGCGCCAGCGGATCACCGTCCATGTAGCTACTACCTCCGCATGCGACCGCAGAAACGATCGGCAGTGAGCAGATCGCCGCGAGGAGAATCGCACTCGAGAGCCTCTCCGCCACAGACCCTGACGCAGAGCCCGATCGCATTGCCCATTCCACGATGCGGCTGCTAACCTGCCTGAGTTCTCGTCCCATCCCCATTGCTTTCACCTGTGGATCCATGCCCAAAATGTTGGCCAACGAGATCGCCGAGCCGCTACGTGCCAAATATGTCGACCTGATGCGGCGAATCGGCTCCGCAGAATCGGCCTTGGTCGCGTTCTCAGGAGGCGTTGATAGCGCTCTGCTCGCCTTTCTTGCCCACCAGGCACTGGGTGATCGAGCCTTGGCCGTCACCGCTGACAGCCCTTCCGTACCGCGCCGGCAACTCGAGGAGGCCACCCGTTTCGCAGCCACTCTGGGTCTTCCCCACGAGGTCATCACCACCGACGAGGTCGACGATCCACAATACCAGGAGAACGCGGGCAACCGCTGCTTCTTCTGCAAGACCGAACTATACGGCAAGATGCAGCAGATGGCGAAGGAGCGAGGCTATGCTGTGGTCTTCGATGGCACCAACGCCGATGACGGAGGCGACCATCGCCCGGGCATGACCGCGGCGGAACAACACCATGTCCGCAGCCCGTTGCTCGAGGCGGGCATGGGCAAAGCCGATATCCGTAATCTGTCGCGACTTGCCGAGCTTCCGACTTGGGACAAGCCGGCATCCGCGTGCCTGGCTTCGCGGGTCGCCTACGGAATCGAGGTCACCAGCGAAGTGCTCGAGCGCATCGAGCAGGGCGAAGAGGCGGTTCGCGAGATGGGCTTTCGCCAGTTTCGCGTGCGGCATCATGGCACGCTGGTGCGCATCGAGGTGAGCCCCGATGAGCTTTCCCGAGCTCTCGATCCGCAGATGGCGGCGCGTTTCGTGACAGTCTTCAAGGGGCTTGGTTACGCGTTCGTCAGCCTGGATCTGGAGGGCTATCGTTCGGGAAGTCTAAACGCGGCCCTGTTGCAGATTTCAGACTCTGTTGAATGACCGCGGCTGATCCTGCCGGCGACCGCTCACGGTGGCGACTGCCCTAGCCGGCGGCTGCTCATGGTGGCGACTATTGCCTCTCGTCGCCCCAGCCCAACTTGGTGCGTAGAACCTCGAAGTGGGCCCGCTCCCCGGCGCTAAGGAGCTCGAAGCGATGCGGGCAGCGTTCGATTCTGGCGACCTCCCGTTGATCGAATGTCGCCCCCTCCTGGCCGTCCAGTGTCAGAACGATGTCCTGGTCGGAGGTGATCAGCTTCACCTCGATCTGTGCGTCCGCGGGCAGCACGAGAGACCGATTCGCCAGGCTGTGGGGGCTGATCGGGCAAACCACCACGGCATCCATCTCGGGCATGATCAGCGGACCGCCCGCGGAAAGGGAATAGGCGGTGGATCCGGTTGGAGTGGCCACGATGAGGCCATCGGCGCGGTAGCGCGACACGAACTCATCGTCCACGGCGACTTCGTATTCGATGATGCGGGCGAGCGAAGTCTTGTTGACCACGGCGTCGTTGAGTACGTCCCAGGTCACCACAGAGCCGTCGGCGCGCTCGATCGACGCGCGCAACATCATGCGGCTGGAGGAGGTGAACTGGCCCGCGAAGACCTGTTCCAGGACCTCGTAGATCTCCTCTCGCGGTGTCAGGGTGAGGAAGCCGAGGTTACCGTAGTTGATACCCAACACGGGGGTGCCTGCCTCCGCCGCGAAACGTGCCACCGACAACAGGGTGCCGTCTCCACCGAGAGCGATCAGCAGATCGACTTGCGCGGGGAGATCGACGCGGTCGCTGGTTTGGATCCCTTCGCCGGCGAGCTCACCGGCGGTCTCGTCGAGCAAGACCTCGACACCACGCTTGTCGAGCCAACCGGTGATGTGGGCGATTTCATCGCCTATCGAGCCTTGCCCTGTTTTGGCGACTAGGCCGACACGGGAGAAAACGCGATCGTTCGGCTCATCCGAGGTGTTGGTCTGGGTGTTGGTCATCGGGAATCTCCATCGAATCCAGGACCCTCTCTATATTCTCACGTTGCGAGGTATTCTGGGGACGGACCAGGTGCAGGAAACACTCCCAATTGCCGGCGGCGCCCCGCAGCGGGCTGGGCACGGCTGCCGCCAGGCTCCAGCCGAGCTTCACGGAGCCTTCGGCAACTGCATGCGCGGCCGCCCGGCGATCTTCCGCGCGGCGCACCACACCGCCGGACCCCACCTGCGCCGGACCGCATTCGAACTGCGGCTTGACCAGAATCAGTGCCTCGGCTTCGCCGGCGCATACCTCGCCAACAGCTGGGAGGACCTTGATGACGCTGATGAACGACAGGTCCATGGTGATGAGATCGGGAGGGGAGGGGAGATCCTCGGGCAGGATCGACGGCTCCATGTAGCGAGCGTTGGTGCGTTCGACCACGTGCACCCGCCGGTCATTGCGCAGGCTCCAGTCGAGCTGTCCGTAGCCGACGTCCACGGCGATCACGCGTGCGGCGCCATTTTGCAGCAAACAGTCCGTGAAGCCGCCCGTCGAGGCACCGACGTCCAGGCAGATCCGGCCTGCCGGATCGACTCCCGTCGTCCGCAAAGCCCCGGCTAGCTTCTCACCGCCACGACCGACGTAGGGCTGCGTCGAGGCAACCTCGATTCGGGACTCGGAGGAAACCGCCGCACCGCTTTTGCTGGCGGTCTTGCCATCGACCGTTACTTGCCCCGCCATGATGACCGCGCGGGCACGGCTTCGGGTCGCGACGAGCTGACGCTCGACCAAGGCTTGGTCGAGGCGAGTCTTGCCTACTTTCAATGCTCTCGATCGACGATGTAGCGGGCGATTCCGGCGAGAGTGTCGCCGTGGCTGCCTATAGCCTTCAGGGCCACGAGCGCCTCTCCGAGCAGGCGATCAGCCTCGGCGCGGGCGCCCTCCAGGCCAAGCAGAGCAGGGTAGGTCGACTTGCCATGTTGTTCGTCGGCGCCCGGCCGCTTGCCCAGATCCTGAACGGTGCCCTCGACATCGAGAAGGTCATCGACAACCTGAAAAGCCAGTCCGATCCGCTGCCCGTAGCGGGTTAGCTCACCTAGGGTGTGATCATGGGCCCCACCCAGTATTGCGCCAATGCGCACGCAGGCCGTTAGTAGGGCGCCGGTCTTGGAGGCGTGCAAACGGCGCAACTCTTCGCCGTTCAGGCACTGGCCCTCGGCCTGAAGATCCATGCACTGCCCGCCCGCCATTCCCGCGCTTCCGATCGCCGCGGAGAGCTCATGAATGCAGGTCAACCACGGTCCAGGGTCTGGCGCTCGCCGGCCTGCTTCCGAAAGGGTTACGAAGGCCTGGGTCTGCAGCGCGTCGCCAGCCAGGATAGCTATCGCTTCACCGTAAACGACGTGACTGGTCGGCTGGCCGCGGCGGAGATCATCGTCATCGAAAGCCGGTAGGTCGTCGTGGATGAGCGAGTAGGTGTGGACGAGCTCGACCGCACAGGCCGCCGGCATGAGAGCCTCGGGTTCGGCTCCCAGAGCACGACCGGTAGCGAGCACGAGGATAGGGCGCAGTCGCTTTCCCCCGGCGAACACGGAGTACCGCATGGCCTGGCACAGAAGGGCAGGGGAGTCGTCCTCTGGGGGGAGGATCTCATCCAGCGCGGAATTGACGAGATCGCGCTCCGCGCGCAGGTACGTCTTAAGATCGGCGCCTGCCTGATCGCGTCGGGCGGCTGCGTCCTCAGTCATTCTCGCCGTCATCCACGGGCAAATCTGCCGCCTCGGTCTTCAGCGAGCCGTCGAGGTCCTCGGTGAGCAGCTCGATGCGTTGCTCCATGGTGTCGAGGCGGCTGCGGCACTGGGAAAACAGACCGACCGCGCGCTCATAGACCTGCAGAGCATCTTCGAGCGGGATGTCGCCTTCTTCGAGCTTGGCGGCCAGCTCTTCGAGTTGCCGCAGTGCCTCGTCGAAAGTGAGGTCCTCCTGGTTCTTGCCCTCGGATTCTACGGATTTGGCCACTTCAGACCTCCATTCAGCCTGCATTCCTCATCGCGGTAGAACGGCGAGGAGAAGTGCAGGCTCAACCATTTCGATTAGGGACAAGAGTATCGCAGATCAACTCTAGCAGGCCGCGGTGAAAGTGTGATGGGTCTGGTTACGCCGCCAAGGGTGCAGATGCTAGGCGCCGCGGCCTGCTAAATGACTTCCTCCACCTGGCACACGAGCTGGCCTTCCTGCAGGCGGATGCGTACCTGATCGCCACCCTCGACGTCAGTGCCGCGCCGAAGGATGAGGCCATCGCTGGATCGCTCGCAGATCGAATAGCCACGCGCCAGGACGCCCAGGGGGCTGAGTGCCTCGATGCGAGCGGCGACTTCACCGAAGCGGCCTTCCGCCCGTTGCTGCGTTGTGCGCACTGCGGAGCGGGCGCCCTGTATGGCGGCGACCAGGGTTGCCCGCCGTTCTACCAGCCGTTGCTGTGGGTTCGACAGTGCAAGGCGCTGGCCCGCCGCCCGAACGCGGTCGCGGCGCCCGTCGATCGAGCTCTTGAATGGGGTGTTGATCTCGTACCAGACGTCGTCCAGTCGTTGTCGATAGACGTTCACCAAGCCGGCCGGTTGACGCAGCCGTCGCTGAAGGCGTGGATCATTGAGGCGCGACCGGGAGTCAGTTACTCGACGCGTAACGGCGGCGTGCGCCTGTTTGTTCGCGTGATGTAGACGTTGCAGCAACTCCTGGCGGCTGGCGGCGACGACTTCCGCCGCGGCCGTCGGGGTTGCCGCGCGGCGGTCAGCTACCAGATCGGCGATCGTGATGTCGATCTCGTGTCCGACGGCTGAGATCACCGGGATCTGTGAGGCAGCTATGGCACGAGCAACGATTTCTTCGTTGAAGGCCCAGAGGTCTTCGCGCGAGCCACCGCCACGCCCGACGATCATCACCTCGGCTTCGCCGTGACGGTTGAGCTTGTCGATGGCCGCCGCGATCTCGGCGGCTGCTCCCTCGCCCTGCACCTTGGCCGGCGCGAGAATCACCTCGATGGGCACCTCGCGTCGTTGCCAGACGCGGCATAGATCGCGCCATGCGGCGCCGCTGGACGAGGTCACGACGCCAACACAGCGGGGCAGTACGGGAATCGGTCGCTTGCGAGATTCCTCGAACAGGCCTTCTTGCAGGAGGCGTTCCTTGAGTTGCTCGAAGGCGAGCTGAAGAGCTCCCCAGCCTACGGGTTCGAGGAACTCGATGACCATCTGGAAGTTGCCGCGGGGGGGGTAGATCGTCAACCGGCCGCCCGCTATGACCTCGAGGCCGTCCTCGACCGAGAATGCCACCTCGCGATTGGCACCGCGAAACATGGCCACGTCGAGAACGGCGTCCTCGTCCTTGAGCTTGAAGTACCAGTGGCCGCTACCGTGCTGATGGAGATTGCTGATCTCGCCGCGCACGAGAACCGAGTTGAAGGCCTCCTCGAGAATTTCCTTGGAGAGCCCTACGATCTCGCCGACGGACCAGACACGACGGGGATCCTCGCTCATGTCACCGTGATACTGAGGTCGTCGGGCGGGTCGAAGAAGGTCTCGATGGAGCTCGCCTTGCCGCTCTCGGGGTCGATGTCGACGACGGCCCCGGCGATGCGTGTATTCGAGCTCGCCACCTGGAAGCGTGCCGGTCTAGCCGTGAGAAAGCGATACAAGGCAAGGTCGGGTCGCGTTCCGATTATGGAATCGTAGGGCCCGGTCATGCCTATGTCCGTGCAATAGGCCGTTCCGCCAGGGAGAATCCGAGCATCCGCGGTCGGCACGTGCGTGTGGGTGCCGAGAACAGCACTCACGCGGCCATCGGCGTACCAGCCCATTGCGAGCTTCTCCGAGGTGGCCTCGGCGTGCATGTCGATGAAAATGGTCGGGCAATCGCCGCCGGGTAGGGTCTCGAGAGCGTCGTCGAGGGCCCGGAAAGGGCAGTCGATCGCCTGCATGAATACCCGGCCCTGCAGATTCATCACGATGATGGGATCACCCTGCCGTGAGCGGCCCCGAAAAATACCATTTCCGGGGGTATCCATCGGG